>JAAYSY010000169.1 GCA_012518235.1 Bacteroidales bacterium | reverse complement strand
TTTTTTTTATCATGTAACATGAATGAGTAAAGAGTTTCATAATCATTACATGTAAAATAAAACCCTCCATAGTTTTCTTTCACAAAATAGAGCAGCTGTTGCAGTGTTTTTTGAGGAAATTGATGGATAAGATGTGAAAGATATAATTCACATAGGAGTCCCCAAGCAACTGCATACCCATGATAAACTCCATTGTTGTATTGCATAGCAAAGCTTTCGAAAGCATGTCCAATGGTATGGCCTAAGTTTAGTGCTTTACGAATACCCTGCTCCAATGGGTCTTGATTTACAATAAGTTCTTTGGTTTCTATTGATTCCCCAATAAGCTGTTGCATTAGTTTATAGTCTATTTGTTCTAAATCAAAAGCCATAAGAGAATTCCAATGTTTTACTGTACTTATTAATCCGTGCTTTATCATTTCAGCATATCCAGATAATAGATTTTTGTTATCTAGTGTTTTTAGAAATTCTGTGTGTATCCATACTTTAGAGGGAGGATTAAAAACACCAATTTCATTTTTTAACCCAAGAAAGTTAATCCCTGTTTTTCCTCCCATTGAAGCATCAACCATAGCCAGTAAAGTGGTAGGAATATTATAATAAGATATGCCTCGTTTAAATGTAGAGGCGGCAAATCCCCCTAAATCAGTAACCATTCCACCTCCTAAATTAATAAGAAGAGATTGCCTACTTCCACCTTCTGTGCTTAATTTTTCCCATACAGTAGTTAGGGTGTTTATGTTTTTATTACTATCGCTAGCTGGGATAACAATTAAAGTAGCTTCATTAAATTCTTCTTCTGTTTTCAAAATAGGAAAACATACTTTTTGAGTGTTTTCATCGGTTAGGATGAATATTTTATCAAAATCTTTACCATCTAAGGTCTTCTTTAGATCATCAGTTAGGGTAGAAGTTAATAAGGTTTGTTGTTGGCTCATTATATTATATTTTTCAATAATTACAAATATAAGAAAGAAAATTAAAGAGTGCATGAAGAGTTGTAAAGATGCTAAAAAAAGGATTTTATTCATCAGAAAAACTATTCTATAGATTATCTTTGTCTAGGTATGAAATAATCTTTTAATCAAACAAAAACTTATGAAACCACTTTTTCCTTCTTATTGTCGTGCTATGGGATATGTTGTTTTAGCAATAACATTGTTAGGTCCATTTGTGCTCTATTTTATGGGAATGATAACAGATTCTAATCTTTTGGTAGTAAAAGAAAGCTTTAAACTTATTGGTATGGTTGGCGCTTTGTTGATTTTGTTTGCTTATACAGCTGATGAAGACGAAAATACATCGGAAATTCGTTCAAAAGCTACACGTAATGCTATATTTCTTATGGTTCTTTTTTTATTTCTTGGTATGGTTTATCGGATTTTTAAGCATGACGTGAGTGATACAGAAGGGCCTTCATTCTTAATTTTTCTTATACTAAATGTGTTGTGTTTGGAATTTAGTATAAAAAAGTCAAAAATAGACAAAATATATAAACGTTGAGGTGAGAAGTTAAACCTTTAGTTAATTATTGAGTCATATAGAACAGATGTCAAACAGTAAAAGACTAATAATTAATGAATCGTTTATTTATATCTATCTTATTAATCAATAGCTTTCTTACTTCGGCCTTTAGTCAGCAAGTAACTATTCAGGGTACTATTTTAGAAGATGAGACGAAAGAACCTGTGGAACAAGCTACAATACAACTTTTTTCGTTGCCTGATAGTGTTTTTGTAACAGGTAAAGCAACCGATAAACGTGGAAAGTTTATTCTTCCCAAAGTAAAGGATGGTAAATATCTTATAAAGGCCTCTTATATAGGTCTTGTTTCACAAGAATTTGTTGTAGATGCTTTATCAAAAGATAAAATAAAAGATTTAGGCAAAATATATTTACGCAATGATGCTGTGCTTCTTGATGAAGCTGTAATTACTGCTCAAGCTCCTCAAGTTACTGTAGCGGGAGATACTTTAGTTTACAACTCTTCAGCTTATCGTTTGCCCGAAGGCTCAATGTTAGAGGAGTTAGTAAAAAAATTACCTGGTGCTGAGTTAGATGAGGATGGGAAAATAACAATAAATGGACAGGAAATTAAGAAAATAATGGTGGATGGTAAAGAGTTTTTTACGAACGATCCAGAAATAGCTATGAAAAATTTACCTGTTAATATTGTTGATAAAGTAAGTACATATCAAAAACAGAGTGATAAAAGTAGGATTACGGGTATTGATGATGGTGAGGAAGAAGCAGTTTTAGATATTTCTGTCAAGAAAGGAATGAATAAAGGTTGGTTTGGAGATATAGATGGAGGATATGGTAATCACGACAGGTATGTTGCTAAAGGAATGTTGAACCGATTTAATGATGGCGATCAATATTCTGGAATGTTTAATATACGAAATATTAGTGATGGAGGATTCGGGGGGCGTCGATGGGGATCTAGAGGTATACAAGAGACTCAGCAATATGGTTTTAATTTTAGCATTAATAGAGAGAAGTATGAGTTAGGAGGTAATGTATCTTATAATGATAACGAAAATGATAGTCAAACAAAGACTACTTCTGAAACCTTTTTACAAAATAAATCTTCTTTTTCAAAAGGTTTTGATAAGAGTCTAAACTCTAATAAAAACTTTAATTCGAGTTTCATGGTGGAGTGGAAACCTGATACTTTGACTAATATAATATTTCGGCCTTCATTCTCTTATAGAAAAAATAATAGTTGGGCTGAAGGATTTTCATATACAGGAGATGTAGATGATTTTGATGATTGGCAGGGGATGATTGATCGAACTGAAGCGATAAATACTAATGAGTCGAATTCATTTGGTAAAGGCAAATCAATAGGTGCTCAGGGAAGCTTAATGGCGAATAGAAAACTGAATAAAGAGGGTAGAAACCTCACCTTACAAGCTAATTATGGATATAACAATGACGATTCAAATCAAAATTACTATTCATTAATTAGTTATTTCAAAACAGAAGGAAAAGATAATGAGCGCGACCAATATATAACTAACGATAATACTAATTATAATTATCGTTTACAACTTAGTTATAGTGAGCCTATTTTTACGAATCGGTTTATACAGTTCTTCTATAGTTATCAATATAGGTACCAAGAGTCTGATAGAAGGACCTATAATATGCTTGGTGCAGAAGAAAATACGAACTTAGAGTCCTTATTTGATAAGGATTTGAGTAAGTATGCAGAAAATAAATACGACAATCACGAGGCTGGGGTGTCTTATCAGGCGAATGGTGAAAAATACCAGTATAATATTGGGGTACAAGTTCAACCTCAACGGAATAGGATGTCTTATGAACAAGGTATTCATGAAATAGACACTGCTAGAACCGTAGTTAATTTCTCTCCGACTTTTGATTTTAGATATAGATTCCATAAGCAAAGTGATTTGAGGATTAATTATCGTGGTTCGTCTTCTCAACCTAGTATGACTGATTTATTACCTATTCGAGATGAAACTAATCCTTTAAATATTCGGGAAGGTAACCCGGGGCTGAAGCCTTCTTTTACTAATAGTTTTAGTTTAATGTACAATACGTTTATACTTGAAAAACAAACAAGTATTGCTGCACGTGTGTTTTTCTCTAATACGTTAAATAGTGTGAGTTCGAACACCATTTATGATCCAGAAACTGGAGTACGGACTACAACACCTGAAAATATAAATGGGAATTGGAATTTGCGTGGGTTCTTTACTTTTAATACACCTATTATTAATAAAAAAATAACTCTATCTAGTTTTACCACTACTGGTTATAATAATATGGTGGGTTTTACATCTATTAGTAAAGAAGAAGATTCAGAGAAGAATACCACTAAAAATCTTAATTTATTTCAGAGACTAAGAGGTTCTTATAGAAATGATTGGTTTGAGTTTGGCTTGAATGCTGGAGTTCGTTATAGTGTGTCTAGAAATTCTTTAACTAAACAGTCGAATAGAGAGACCTTTAATTATTATTATGGGGCTAATACAGAATTAATCCTTCCTTGGGGGTTTACAGCTTCTATGGATGCTTCGTATGAAATGAAGAAAGGCTATAGTGCGGGAATGAATGAGAATGAGTTAATTTGGAATGCTAGAGTTTCGAAGAAAATATTTAAGAATAAGCAAGGACTCTTGACTTTTGAAATATTTGATATTTTGAAGCAACAGTCTAATATTCGTCGATCGTTATCGGCAAGCATGCGTCAAGATAGAGAAACGAATGCTATAAATAGTTATTTTATGTTTCACTTTACTTACCGATTAAATGCATTTGGAGGAAGTGGTCGAGGATCAGGTACAGGTGCTGGAGGTCCTCATGGAGGAAGAAGGGGAGGTGGGCATGGAATGCGTAACTTTTAGTAATCCTCTTCTTGCTTAACTTGTTTTTATGGTATGCTTTCTTATTCGTGATGGAATAGGCTAGGTTAGGCCTTTGTTGTAGATTTAATATAATCCTTTAAGTTATAATCTGCTTTTTTTATTCTAGTCTTGATAGCTTGGCTAATCAAAGTTTTTTGATAAATTTGTTTACTAAGATTGGTTCAATAAATATCAGCTTATAATGATAGAGTGGAGTTTAATAGCAAGTAATATTGCCTCAGTAGCTTTTGATATTATTTACTTTGGTTTAATAATCAGTACTATATTAGTGGTTGTTTTGGATAATCGAAATCCTGTAAAAACAATAGCATGGATTCTAGTATTGATGTTTTTACCCGTAGTTGGTCTTATATTATATTTCTTTTTTGGTCGAAATCAGCGCAAAGAACGAATAATAGGAGAGAAAAGTTATAGTAAGCTATTAAACAAATCATTTAATAAATACCAATCTCAACATGCCTATGAAGTACCATCTAAGTATGCATCATTAATTCAATTTTGTAAGTTATCAAATCAAGCTTTTCCTTTTGAGTCCAATCGTGTTGAGATTTATACAAATGGTTATGATAAGATTCACTCTCTTATAAGAGAGCTTTATAAAGCTAAGAAACATATTCATTTTGAGTATTATATATTTATAGATGATGCAATTGGTCGATTAATTCGTGATGTACTAATTGATAAATCTAAAGAAGGAGTTGAAGTACGAGTTATATATGATGATGTAGGAAGTTGGACAGCATCGAATGAGTTTTTTAATGAAATGAGAGATGCTGGAATTGAAGTGAGAAGTTTTCTGAAAGTTCGATTTCCACCTTTTACAAGCAAAGTTAATTATAGAAATCATAGAAAGATTGTTGTAATAGATGGATGTGTTGGGTTTATTGGGGGTATGAATATTGCAGAACGTTATGTTACTGGCGTTTCATGGGGCGGTTGGAGAGATACGCATATCTTAGTTGAGGGTAAAGCTGTTTATGGGTTACAAACTATCTTTTTATTGGATTGGGCGTTTGTAGATCAGACTTTAATTACTGACAAGAAGTATTTTCCTCCTATAGATGTAGAGCAGGAGTGCTTAATGCAGGTTGTTTCTACTAATCCTGTGAGCCGTTGGAAAAACGTGATGCAAGCTATGGTACAAGCTATTTTATTAGCGAGGGAGTATATTTATATTCAAACACCATATTTTCTTCCGACTGAACCTATTTCTAATGCTTTGCAGACCGCTGCTTTATCTGGTGTTGATGTTCGATTAATGTTGCCCGAGAAGTCCGACTCTAAATTAGTACATTGGGGCTCTAGGTCGTACATTGATGGTATGCTTCAAGCAGGGGTTAAGGTTTACTTTTATCAAAAAGGTTTTTTGCATGCAAAGACTATTGTATCTGATGATTTATTTGCAACTATAGGAACTACTAATATTGATTTTCGTAGTTTCGAACACAATTTTGAAGTTAATAGCTTTATCTATAATGAAGAGTTGGCTGAACAGCTGAAAGATATATTTATTGAAGATCAACATGGTAGCACTCAGTTATTTCTTAAGAATTGGGAACAACGCCCAATAGGTGAGCGCATGTTAGAATCTATTGTCCGTCTGTTTTCTCCTTTGCTATAAGTAATACTATTCTTATAGGTTTTAAGTTATTTATTCTTCTTCTTTGATTTGAAAAAAGGTAAAGTGTACACTTCCATATATTCTTTTCTCCTTGAAGTAAAGGTGATTATCAAAGTTGTTGTTTTTACCGTGTTCAAGAACAAATAATGCATTAGGAGTTAGTAAGTTGTGTTCAAAAATTAAATCAGGGATGGAACTAAGATCTTTAAAATCGTAGGGTGGATCAGCAAAGATAAAGTCAAATTGTTCACGAGTTCTTTTAATGAATTGTATAGCATCTCTTCTAATTGCAATGTTATTTTCAACTTTAAGCTCTTTCATGACTTTACGGATAAAATCATGATGTGCTTTTTGTTTTTCAATACTTATAACTAAACTGCATCCTCTGGATACTAACTCAGCACTGATTCCACCTGCTCCAGCAAATAAATCAAGTGCTTTAATACCTGATCTAAAATCAATTAGATTCATCAGAATATTAAAGAGGTTTTCTTTCGCAAAGTCTGTTGTTGGTCTAGCTTCAAATGTCTTAGGTATTTGAAAACGCCTTCTTTTATAGTCTCCTCCTGAAATTCTCATGTTTAATTAGTTTCTATTTTAAAGTCAAAGGGTATTGTATCTGGAAATATGTTTACTGTTTTAATGTATTTTTTTAGTTCTGGAATTGCTTGTTGAATTACAGTTGAATCTGATAAAAAGAAATACTCATCGGTTTGTTGATCAAAATCTAATTGCTTCCAAACATACAATGAATAATAGAGAATATCGGCAGAAGACTGAATAGTGAATGAATTAATATTTAGTAATGCACCTTGATCAAAAGAAAGAATATCGATTCTATTTTTGTGTAGATCAATATACATTTGTTTTTTGTCCTCCGTTCTATTTATATCTATTAATTGCTCAATGAAGATACTAATTTGAGATGAGATAATTATGTTTTTATCCCATTGTTTAAGGTGTTTATATGCACTAGTATCAATACCATAAAGAACAACTAAGTTATTTTCTTTTACAATGTCATAGCGAATAGTTTCATTCTCTTTTTTGATATGACTATGATAGAAAATTGTTTTTCGTTGTTCATCCTCAAAAAGTTCCAAAGGGAGTAAAATGTATCGCCTACCCGTAAATATCACTCTTTTTTGTAGATAAGAATAATTAAGAAAGTCTAACTCCTGAAAAAGCCTTTTTATATTAGCTGTTAAAGATAAGGAGCCATCTGTTTTTTCTTCTTGTAAATAATATTTTTTAGTAGTAGTATCAAAGATTGAAAAAGAAAATCCATCCGCCATAAGACGGATGGATAATATATATTGATCCGACTTACTAAAATCCAATTGATTTATAGCTTCTATTTTATCGGACATAAAATTTTGTTTTCTAATAAGACTATTCCCAGTTACCTGCGTTGTTGTTTGGTATCATTAAGTCTCCAAATTTAAGACCTGGGTAACGATTCATTTTGGTTTGCCTATCAATTATATTAATCAGTTCTTGTCTATCTAGGTCTCCCAAATAAGTTTCGTATGGAGTTTTAACTTCAAGTAGATTAATAGGAGCTCCAGCTTCTGTTAAAATAGTTACTGTATCCATTTGGAATTGTTTACCATTTCCATAAGGAACAAAACGTAAAGAGTCCACATTAAAGTTTTTAGTGAAAATTGTATCTTTAATAGGAATCCAAATTGTATCACGAGAGAAATTTTCAAGACCTAATTTTTTTACTTCACTCCAATTATTTGTTTTTTTAGCTTTGTTGATGATGTTAATAGCTTTAGACTCAGTTAATCCAGACTCTAACTGTTCGTCTGAAAGAACACCTTCTTTTGCAACAATAGGAAGTTTTTGAGTTTTAACAAAATGAATTAAGCTGTCAAAGTCATTAGTGTGTTTTTGTTTATTTAAGCTTTTAAATTCTTGTTGTGCTTTTCTAATGTCCATTAAGCGGGCTATAATAGCCTTTTCTCTTATTTTTTGGGATTTCTCAAAATTTATAGGACCCATGATACTGGCATAGCACATGTATACTAGCACAATAATGGCGATGCCTAATAAAACATTCCATACGGTTTTCATGATAATAATATGTTTTTTTAGTTTATATTCGTCACACAAAAATAGAATAAAATAATCTATTTATCCATCTTATATAAAGATATTTTTTAGAATAATGTTATATAGCTATTTAATTGATAAAATTAAAGCAAATTTTCCGTTTGAACCAACTAAGGATCAACTTAAAGTTATAGAATTACTTTCTGAGTTTATTTTGACAAAGGAATCAAAATCCTTGATGTTGATAAAAGGATATGCTGGCACTGGAAAAACGTCTCTAATTGCTTCTGTCATAAAAGTATTAAATGAGTTGAAGCAAAAAACTGTTTTATTAGCTCCTACAGGAAGAGCAGCAAAAGTTTTCTCTTCTTATGCAGGACATCCTGCCTATACAATTCATAAGGAAATTTATCGTCAGAAAACACAAACTAGTTTTGAGGCTGATTTCTCTTTGGATAAAAACTTTAAGAAAGAAACCTTATTTTTTGTTGATGAGGCTTCTATGATCTCTAATCAGGGGTTTTCGGAGTCTTTATTTGGATCTGGTAGGTTATTAGATGATTTGTTATCGTATGTGTACTCTTCTAATTGTAAACTCGTATTACTAGGGGATACGGCTCAACTACCTCCTGTTGGAGAAGAATTAAGTCCAGCGCTGAGTAAAGATGAGTTAAGTTTATATGGTTTAACCGTTTATGATTATTCATTAAAAGAGGTTGTACGACAAGTCAGTGAATCGGGTATATTAGCTAATGCTACTTCTATTCGAAATTTAATTCATGAACAAAGATTTTTGTCTTTGCCTGAATTTAAGACTCTTGATTTTGATGATATTGAATGTATTTCGGGAGGTCAATTAATTGATCGATTGAATACTTGTTATCAATCCGATGGGATGGATGAAACGATTGTTGTTTGCCGATCGAATAAGCGTGCAAACTTGTATAATCAGGGTATACGTAATACAATACTATATCGAGAAGAGGAGTTATGTGTAGGAGATATGGTAATGGCTGTAAAAAACAATTATTATTGGACTGAAAAATTTAAGGAGTTTGATTTTATCGCAAATGGAGAAATATTGAAAGTCAATAGAATCCGAAAAGTTTATGAGCTTTATGGGTTTCGTTTTGCTGATGTGTTATTGTCCTTTCCCGATTATGATGGAGTCGAAATAGAGGTTAAGGTAATTTTAAATACTTTGTATTCTGATACTCCTGCTTTATCAAGAGAGGAAAATGAGCAGTTATTTTATAAAGTTGCTGAGGACTATGCACATTTGACTCGTAAAAAAGATAGGTATGAAAAGATAAGAAATGATGTACATTTTAATGCGCTACAAGTTAAGTTTTCATATGCAGTAACTTGTCATAAAGCACAAGGGGGACAGTGGTCTAATGTTTTTATAGATCAAGGTTATATGACAGATGATTATGTGGATTCCGATTACTTTCGTTGGCTTTATACTGCAGTTACTCGTGCAACCCAAAAAGTTTATCTGGTAAACTTCCCAAAACAACAAGTGGGAGATTATTATTAAAGATACAAAAAAGTTTAAAACAAAAAACACGGAGATGGTAAAACTCTTATAGTAGAGCCTTTATCTCCGTGTTTAAATAGTTAGAATACTAATTTCTTTCTTTTTTAAGATTTGCTAGTTCTAAAATCTTGTCCATAGCTTGAGTTAATCCTTCTGTGTTTTTACCTCCAGCTGTAGCAAAATGAGGCTGTCCTCCGCCACCTCCTTGAATTAATTTTGCAGCTTCTCGGATGATTTTTCCTGCATTCAGTCCCTCTTCCACTAAGTTATCACTAAGCATAATAGTTAAACTTGGTTTTAGATTATAGTCACTTCCTGCAACAAAGAACATGTTTTCAGGTATTTCTCCTCTAAGTTGGAATGCAATATCCTTAATATGATCAACAGGTAAAGGAGCATTTAACTTTATTAATTGAATGCCATTAACTGTTTTGCTGGTATCTAAGAGATGCTTTTTGATATCTGCTTTTTTCTCTTTCATGTATTGTGCTATCTCTTGTTGTAATTCCTCATGTCCCTCTATTTGTTTTTTTATAGCAGCTACAAGGTCTGGAGCATTATTAAACAACAAGCGAATATCACTAATCATATCTTGTACGGTGTACATTAACTCCTCAACACGAGCACCAGTAACAGCTTCAATTCTTCGAACACCTGCAGCAATTGAGCTTTCGGATATTATTTTGAAGATACCAATATGTCCTGTACTTGGAGTATGTGTTCCACCACAGAATTCTATTGAGGAGTCAAATTGAACAACTCTTACTTCATCTCCATATTTTTCACCAAAGAGAGCAATAGCCCCCATTTTTTTAGCTTCTTCTATTGGAAGGTTTCTAAATTCATTGAGAGGTATATTTTTGCGAATCCTTTCGTTTATGATTTTTTCAACTTCTCTAATTTCCTCATCAGACATCTTTTGATAGTGTGAAAAGTCAAAGCGTATATATTCTGGAGTCACTAAAGACCCTTTCTGTTCTACATGGTTTCCTAGTACTTCGCGTAATGCTTGATCTAATAAATGGGTTGCTGTATGATTTGCAGCACAAAGCTCTCTTTTTTTAATGTCAATTATGGCTTTAAATGGAGCCATAACATTTTTAGGTAGTTGCTTAGCTAAATGTACCGTTAAGTTGTTTTCATTAATAGTATCAATAATGTCAATGGTTTCAGTAGAGTTAGTTAACTTTCCTGTATCTCCAACTTGACCTCCACTTTCTGCATAAAAAGGAGTCTTATCTAAAACTATTTGGTATAATTTGTCTTTTTTTCTTTTAACTTCTCTGTATCTTAATATTGATACTTCGTATTCAGTGAAATCGTATCCAATAAATTGGGAAGTACCCTCTTTTAATATAATCCAATCTCCTGTTTCAACAGATGCTGCACTACGAGCCCGTTCTCTTTGTTTAGACATTTCACTATTAAACTCCTCAATGTCTACACTTTTTCCTTTTTCTCTAGATATCAGTTCTGTTAAGTCTAGAGGAAATCCAAAGGTATCATATAGAGTAAAGGCTGCTTTACCACTAATGACATTTGTATTATTATCACGAGCCTCTTGAATTGTTTTCTCTAATAGATGAATACCAGTTTCCAAAGTATGTAAAAATGCATCCTCTTCTTCTTTAATTACTTTTTCAATTAGAGATTCTTGGGCTTTAAGTTCTGGATAAGCATCACCCATATTTTCCACTAAAACAGGAACTAATTTGTACATGAAAGCCTGTTTTTGGTTAAGGAAAGTATATGCATAACGAACAGCTCTACGAAGAATTCTACGGATAACATATCCAGCTTTTGCATTAGAAGGAAGTTGTCCATCAGTAATAGAAAATGAAATAGTACGAATATGATCGGATATAACTCGCATTGCGATGTCAATCTCTTCCTCTTTACCATAAGAAAGGTTAGTAATATTACTAATCTCTTTAATTATAGGCTGAAAAACATCTGTGTCATAATTAGAAACTTTTCCTTGCAATACTGCACATAATCGTTCAAAACCCATACCTGTGTCAATAACCTTATTAGGTAATGGATCTAATGAACCATCTGCTTTTCTATTGTATTGCATGAAAACTAAGTTCCAAATTTCAATAACGTGTGGATGATCTTTATTAACTAATTCAGCACCGTCTATTTTTTTACGTTCCTCATCAGTTCTTAAATCAATATGAATTTCCGAACAAGGTCCACAGGGTCCTGTATCTCCCATTTCCCAGAAATTGTCCGCTTTATTACCATCTATAATTTGAGCTTCAGGAAGAAACTTTTTCCACATAGCATAAGCCTCTTCGTCTTTATCTAAAGCTTCTTCAGGACTACCTTCGAAAATAGTTGCATACAATCTGTTTTTATCTAATTTTAGTACATCAACTAAGTATTCCCAGGCCCATTCAATTGCTTCTTTTTTGAAATAATCACCAAATGACCAGTTGCCTAACATCTCGAACATTGTATGATGATAGGTATCGTGTCCAACTTCTTCTAAGTCATTATGTTTTCCACTTACACGTAAACATTTTTGTGAGTTGGCTACTCTTTTGTATTTGGCTTCGTGGTTGCCTAGTATGATATCCTTAAACTGATTCATTCCAGCGTTAGTAAACATCAGTGTAGGATCATCTTTTATAACCATAGGAGCAGAAGGTACGATTTTGTGTCCCCTTGCTTCAAAAAAACTTTTAAATGATTCTCTGATTTCTTTTGCAGTTAGCATACTTGTATATATCTATATATGAGATTAATATTCCTAAAAAGAATATGCAAAGATAGCTTGTTTTATTATTTTTGCTCTTATAAATAAAGGACTTTATTCTATTATGCGCAAAGTTTACTATGTATATAATCCGCAAACGCAGACTTATGACCGGATTTATCCTACCATAAGACAACGAATAAGAAGTATTCTCCGTCGTTTTTTTGTTGGAACAGGGATAGGAATGGCTGCATTTATTGTTTTTTTATTAGTTTTTGGTTCTCCTTCTGAGAAGGAACTAAAAAAAGAGAATAGTCAAATGCAAGCTCAGTATAATGTGTTATCTCATCGCTTAGATGAAGCTTTAGCTATTATGGCTGATATTCAACAACGAGATGATAACTTGTATCGTGTAATTATGCAGACAGAGCCAATAGATCCTGCTATTCGTCAGGCTGGTTATGGTGGGACAAACCGATATGAGGCTTTAATGAACTTGCCAAATTCAGAGTTAGTGGTTAAAACAACTCAAAAGTTAGATGTATTAGATAGACAACTTTATATTCAATCACTATCTTTTGACGATGTTGTTGAGCTTTGTAAAAGTCATGAGGAAAAATTACTTTGTATTCCTGCTATTCAACCAATAGCAAATAAAGATTTAAAGAAAACGGCATCAGGTTATGGAATGAGAATCGATCCTATTTATGGAACGACCAAGTTCCATTCTGGAATGGATTTTTCTGCTAGTCCAGGAACTGATGTATATGCTACAGGGAATGGTGTAATAACTAAGGCTGGATGGGAGACTGGCTATGGAAACACAATTGAAGTAGATCATGGGTTTGGTTATAAAACTATATATGCGCATCTTAGTAGTATTAAAGTAAAACGAGGTTCTAAAGTTGTGCGTGGCGAAGTAATTGGTGGGGTAGGATCGACTGGAAAAAGCACTGGGCCTCATTTGCATTATGAAGTGCATCATAAAGGAAAAGTGGTTAATCCCGTTAATTACTATTTTATGGAT
This sequence comes from Bacteroidales bacterium, assembly GCA_012518235.1. Taxonomy (GTDB): domain Bacteria; phylum Bacteroidota; class Bacteroidia; order Bacteroidales; family Bacteroidaceae; genus Bacteroides_E. The sequence continues at coordinate 13,443 of JAAYSY010000169.1, read as the reverse complement.
TTAGGTGCTGATGATTATGATAAAATGGTTCAGATTGCAGCGAACCATGGTAAAGTTTACGATTAATAATCTTATGCGAAATGGGCAAACGAAAAAGAAATCTAAAATTATTTTACTCTATCAAAGAAGTATCAAGGCTTTTTGATGTAAAAGAATCTACTCTACGCTACTGGGAGGAAGAGTTCAAAGAGCTTAATCCTAGAAAAACAAAAGGAGGAGTTCGTCAATATAGACAAGAGGATATTCAAGTCGTTGAACTGATTCACTTCTTATTAAGAAAGAAGAAATTGACTATAGCGGGTGCTCGAAAACAAATGGAAAATAAAAAAGAACCCACCATGCGAAGAGTTGAAACTATTGAACGTTTAACATCGGTAAGAGATGAATTGAAAGGAATATTGGATGCCATGAGTCAAGCTGAAAATGAATTAAACCAATAGTTTATTTTCTCCATTTAAAAACAGTAAATATTTGATGCTCTAAATTTTCTTTTATATAGAGTTAATTAGGATTCAATTCGATTGACTACCTTAATATTTTTTATTCTTCTAAGATCACTGCTTATTCTTTTTACGTCATCCACGTCATGTACGTAAAGTTGAATTTTCCCTTCAAAAATCCCATCATTGGTTTCTACATTTATTTTTCGAATATTAGCATTCATCTGATTAGAAATAACTTCAGTTATTTTATTTAGCAGACCAACACTGTCTATTCCTTTGACATATAAGTAGACAAGAAAAGATAATTCTTTATGGGTATCCCATTCTGTGGCTATTATGCGATTACCAAAACTGCTTTTTAATTTAATTCCAACAGGGCATTGACGTTTATGAATAATAATTTTGTTATTTTCATCAAGGTAACCAAAAACATCATCACCCGGTATAGGATGACAACAAGTTGCTATCTTATAGTTGTTGAGTAGTGATTCCTCAGTAACTTTTAGTATTTCTTTGGTGTTTATATCTTTTAGTGAATCTTCATTTTCTTGTTGAGGTTTCTCTTTTAATTTTTTCTCCTCTTTATTTCCGAAGGAAAATGTAAGGTATTTCATCCATGTAGGACTCTGTTTTCCTTTCAGAAGAGTCATCTGTTCTTCGCCTAGTGTGATATTCTTTTTTCCAATTGAAGCCAAAAGGTTGTTTTTGTTTTTTACTTTATGGAATTGAATAAGTTTATCGATTGTTGAAGAATCAGCATTAAAACCTTCTTTTGTTAAGAAATTATTTAATATTTTTTCTCCTTTTCTTTGATAACGTCTTTCTTTTTTTCTCAAAAATGAAGTTACAGCAGTTCTTGCGCGTGCTGTTGTGGTGTAGTTCAACCACTCAGGCTCAACTCTTTTAGTTTTAGAGGTTAGAATTTCTACTTGATCACCACTTTGTAAAACATGACTTAAAGGAACAAGTTTATGATTAACCTTAGCACCAATGCAATGGTAGCCTATATCCGTATGTAAGGAGAAGGCAAAATCGAGCGTGGTAGAATTTTGTGGCATTGTTTTTATATCACCTTTCGGGGTAAATACAAAAATTTCAGAAGCAAAGAGATTTAATTTTATAGTGTCTAAGAAATCAATAGCATCGGGTTGAGGGTCGTCTAGTATTTCTTTAATTGTAGTTAGCCATTTTTCTAATTCGCCCTCATCTTCTCCGCCACCTCCTTCTTTATATTTCCAGTGTGCTGCAAAACCTTGTTCTGCAATATCATTCATTCTCTTACTGCGTATCTGAACTTCAACCCATTGACCATTTCCTGCCATCAAAGTAACATGTAAAGCTTGATATCCATTAGCCTTTGGATGACTAACCCAATCTCTGATTCGATCAGGGTGGGGTTTGTATATTTTAGAAATTGTTACATAGATATCAAAACAATCATTAAGCTCTTCTTCTAAACTTTCAGGTTCAAAAATGATACGAACTGCTAATATGTCATAAATTTCCTCAAAGGGTATATGCTTGGTTTCAATCTTTCTCCAAATAGAATAAACTGATTTTATACGTGCAATAATTTTATAATCAAGTCCCATTTTATCCAACTTCTGATGTATTGGAGCTGTAAAGGTCATGAAAGTCTTATTGCGTTCCTCAGCCGTATCGTCTAATTTTTTTTGAATAGCAGCATATTCATCAGGATGTTCATATTTAAAACTCAGATTCTCTAATTCTGTTTTTATTTTATAAAGTCCTAGTCTATTAGCTAAGGGTGCATAGAGGTAAAGTGTTTCGCCTGCTATCTTTAACTGTTTTGAGGGAAGTAATGCACCTAGAGTGCGCATATTATGTAGTCTATCAGCTATTTTAATAAGTATAACACGAATGTCGTCAGACATTGTTAACAATAGCTTTTTAAAATTCTCAGCTTGTGCTGAAGCATGTTCTCCAAATATACCACCTGCGATCTTTGTCAGTCCATCTACAATAAGAGCTATTTTAGGACCAAATATATTTTCAATGTCTTCGGTTGTATAATCAGTATCTTCAACTACATCATGTAAAAGAGCTGCACTAATGGACGTAGATCCTAGCCCAATTTCATTGCAAACAATTTTAGCAACTTCAATGGGGTGCATAATATAAGGTTCTCCAGACCTTCTTTTAACCCCTTTATGAGCTTGATTAGCAAAGTTGAAAGCCTTAGTTATAATCTCAGTTCTTTTTCTGTGATTTGTTGCTAAGTAGTCATTGATCAATTCTTGAAAAGCATGATCAACCATTTTCTCTTCTTCGCTTAGTTCTATTTTATCCTCGTTTGTATTCATATAAATGCTTTTCTACTTCTACAAGTGTATGCAAAAATAAACAAATATTATCAGTGTGCAAGTTTTCTACTTATGGAGTGAAGGTTGTTTTACTTGTAAATCTTTAAGCTTTTACCTGCATTAATTCTTGTTGTTCTTAAGCCATTCCACTGTTGGATTTGTTTAACAGAAACCTTGTATTTTTTTGCAATAACGGACAATGTTTCTCCTGGTTTTATTTTATGATATGATAGAGTTCCTTTAGCTGTAGCTGGTGATTCTCGTTTAGCTGCAGCTTGAACTTTAGGAGTTACAGCAACTTGTGTTCTGCGTCTAAATAACTCATCAGACCGATGATTGTATATTGTATCTTGTTGTTCTATAAAACTACTAATTTGCTCAAGGGGTAATCTTAGTGTATACCCTTTAATGTCTCCAGGAATGACCTGTGTATTATATTGAGGATTTAAGCTTTTTAATTCTTCAATATTTGTTCCACAAAGCTCTTCTATTTGTTTAAAGTGTAGGTTTTGATTCACTTGAATGGTATCTGTATTTGCAGGAATATTAGTTTTCATTGCACAGATGTTATGCTCACAATAATATTGCATTACATAGTTTGCAGCAATAAAAGCAGGAACATATCCTTGAGTCTCTTTTGGCAGGTAAGGATAAATATTCCAATAATCTGTTTCTCCTCCTGCTCTACGGATTGCTTTATTTACATTTCCAGGCCCACAATTATAGGCTGCAATTACAAGATTCCAATCATTATATATTTCATATAAGTCACTTAAATACCTAGCCGCAGCCCAAGTGGATTTAACAGGATCTTTTCGTTCATCTATTAAACTGTTTGTTTCTAATCCATACAACTTGCTGGTGGCAAGCATAAATTGCCATAACCCACAAGCTCCAGCTCTAGAAGTAGCTGTTGGGTTTAATGCCGACTCAATAATAGGGAGGTATTTGAGTTCTAAAGGTAAGTTATAAGCATCTAAGGCTGATTCAAAAATAGGTATATAGAAGTTGCCTGCACTTAACATATAAGAGACCTGGTTTCTTAAGCGGTCTGTATATAAATCGATAAATTTTCGAACGATAGGATTATAAGGCATCTCCATGATTGCAGGAATGCGTTGTAGTCTATCAATATAAACGGAGTCAGGAAACTGAGGATTAGTTGTTGCTGTTTCGCAATTCTCATTGATATCTATATATGTTTTTATATGCCAATTTTGTAATAAACTATCTAGTGGGTAAGTCATACCTACTGGTAGGTCAAACGTCTCTTTCTTAGTATCACCATTCGTTTTAATTTCCACATCAACAGTTTGACTATTACTTGTTAGTGGAAAGAGTAGAAAGATAATTAAGGTTAGGCAATAGAAAATATTTTTTTTCATGGTTTAGGTTTCCTTAAAAAGTAAAACTACATTGTACACCTACTGATTTTCTAGAAGTGGTGCTGAAGTTTTGTTGGTTATTCAAAATAGCGGGTTCTATTCGCATACTTAAATCGGGAGATATGTCAAAATTAGAAAGCTCAGCATCAACATAAGCATCAATAATTGATAATACATAAACTCCTATAAAAGCAAAGATACTAAGATCTCGATATCTTCGAAATCTATCCTTTCTGTTTTTCAACACAGATTCTAATTGACTTTTAGAATATCCGTGATTTGGAGGTAGTAACTCCTCATAGCTGTTTTTATTTGGATCATCGCTCATCAGATCGCGATAAGCTTTGGAATAATCTTTATACATATTGTTATTCCATGTTAAAGCATAGGCACAACCTGCAAAACCGCCATAAAATATAGGTAATTTCCAATATTTTCGGTTGTAAATTTGTCCTGCTCCAGGAAAAACAACGGCTAACCATGTAGCTCTAGTGGGGTTGGGAACCCATTGTTTTAGTGCTTTTGGTTTATGTAATGTGTCGGGTAATTGTGCAATGATGGGAGTTTCAATATCTTTTGTTAAACTATCTGATAAAATAGAGTCTTCAATTAGGATAGTAGATTTATTAAATAAAGAATCATTGGAGATATTGTCAAACTCAAAGCCATCTGCAGTTTGCTCAATAAAATTTGTAACAGAGTCAGTGGAGTTGGATTGAGCCCAAGCATCCATAAAAAAAAGTTGTAGGGTTTGAATTATACAAAGAGAGATTAAAATACCCCAGAATCTAAATTTAATTATAGTTACTTCCATCTATTTCTTTAGTGAATCGAAGATTTCCATTATACGCTCTAATTCTTCTTCGTTGGTAAATGAAATGCTAATTTTGCCTTTACCTTTATTTGAGCAAGATACTTGAACTTTTGTATCAAAGAAATCGGAAAGATGTTTTTTTAATAAGTTAAACTCTTCTTTTGATTTTTTAGTTTGAGAAACAACTTTTTCATCCTGTTTTTCTTTGTTGTTTAAGTCTCTTACTATTTGCTCTACCTTTCTAACAGAATGTCCTTGTTTAAGAATTTCCTTAAGTAACTTAACTTGAAGTTTTGTTTCTTTAAGAGTTAATAATGCACGGGCATGGCCCATATCAATTTCTCTTTTCTTCAAAGCCATTTGAACTGGTGCAGGTAGTTTCAATAGTCGTAGGTAGTTTGCTATTGTAGCCCTGTTTTTACCAATTCGTTCACTTAGACGTTCCTGAGTTAACTCGTACTCGTCAATGAGGTGTTGATAAGTTAACGCGATTTCAACGGCGTTTAAATCTTCTCTTTGAATGTTTTCAATTAAAGCCATCTCCATCATATTCTCATCATCAGCAGTACGTATGTAGGCAGGTACTGTTTTTAGTCCTGCTTTTTGAGATGCTCTGTATCTTCTTTCTCCTGCTATAATCTGATATTCATTGTCAGATATTTGACGCAGTGTGATGGGTTGTATAATGCCTATTTCTGCTATAGAAGTAGCTAGTTCATTTAATGATTCCTCATCAAATTCTCTTCTTGGTTGATTAGGATTAATGGCTATTTTAGATAATTCTATCTCATTGATAGAAGAAGAACCTTCTGTTTGGATGCTATCTATTGAGAGTAAAGCATCTAAGCCTCGTCCTAATGTATTTCTTCCTTTTGCCATTTTATTTTTTTCCTATATTAACTTTTTAATAATTCTTTTGCTAGTTCTAAGTGATTTTGTGCCCCTGTAGAATCTGCGTCATATAATATGGCAGGTAATCCATAGCTAGGTGCTTCACTTAGTTTTACATTTCGCTGAATAACAGTTTTGAAAACCAATTCTTGGAAATGTTTTTTTACCTCATCGTAAATTTGATTTGCTTGTCTTAGTCTAGAATCAAACATAGTAAGTAAAAAACCCTCAATTTCTAATGCTGGATTCAACCTAGACTTTATAATTTTAATGGTGTTTAGTAATTTACTAATACCTTCAAGTGCAAAATATTCGGCTTGTACAGGAATTATTACTGAATCGGCGGCTGTAAGTGAGTTTACAGTAATAAGCCCTAAAGATGGAGAACAATCAATAAGTATAAAATCATATTCTTCTCTAAGAGGGGTTAGAACTTCTTTTAATATAACCTCTCTATTGGGTAAATTAAGCATTTCTATTTCTGCTCCAACTAAATTAATATGAGATGATATAACATCAAGAGTAGTTATTTCAGTTTTATGTATTGCTTTATAAACATCTATTCTATCTATAATACATTCATAAATAGTGTGTTCAGATTGTTTTATGTCTACACCAAGCCCCGATGAGGCATTTGCTTGTGGATCTGCATCAACTACTAATACTCGCTTTTCTAATGTGGCTAGTGAAGCTGCCAAATTGATAGTTGTAGTTGTTTTTCCTACTCCACCTTTTTGGTTTGCTAAAGCAATTATTTTCCCCATAATTTAATCCAATTAATTTAGTTTATGTGAAATAAGTCATAATAACTTAGAGCACCTATTTTTTATGAGAATCTTTTGGTAATCTGTTCATAACTAGTACTGTTTGTTAATAACTTCATCCAAATTTAGAATCTAACTCCCCACTTTATATCATGCAAATATAAGAATTTTAAATCGAATTGCTAAGTTAAGAATCCTTATTAAATGTATAGTGTTGAGTGTGAAATGTTGTGTTTTTGTCAGAAGATTAAACGAAACGTAAAGGTGTGTTTTGATTTTTTTATAGTGGAATACATAGAGTCATTTTATTAGATCTGGATGGGGTGTATGAAGAATAACATATGCCTAGGACATGTTAATCACTTGCCCTAGGCATGTCTGTCATTTGACTAGGGCATCTTTTTTTATTGTTGTGTGTTGGATTTAAATGGATATAATGGTCTTTATAATAATGTTAATTCAAGCTAAGTATTTATGTTTTTGAATGTGAAAACGGTCATATTTGTCTTGCTTTTTGTTATGTTTGATGTTTGTGATTAAAAATAGAAGTATATGAAAATGAAGAGACCTTTAATTTTAGTATCGAATGATGATAGTGTTAATGCCAAGGGAATAAAAGAATTGATAAATTTTGTACGCCCATTTGGCGATGTGGTAGTAGTTGCACCTGACTTTCACCAATCAGGTATGGGGTGTGCATTATCTGCATCAGTACCTATTCATTATCGCGAAGTGCATAAAGAGGAAGGTTTAGTTATATATGCTTGTTCAGGAACACCTGTTGATTGTATAAAATTGGCAAAGAATGAAATACTGAAGGGGTTACCTGACTTAATTGTTAGTGGAATCAATCATGGAGATAACTCTGCTGTTAATGCACATTACTCTGGCACAATGGGGGCAGCTATTGAAGGGTGCATTAGTGGAGTTCCTTCTATAGCCTTTTCGTTGTGTGATCATGCTGAAGATGCAAATTTTACGCCTTTAAAAGAGATTATACAACAATTAGTTAAATTAGTTTTGGCTGAAGGATTACCTCAATGGACTTGTTTGAATGTAAACTTTCCTTTTGAGCCAGACTATAAGGGCATCAAGGTTTGTGAGCAGGCTATGGGAAGATGGGTGAATGAATTAGACCCTTGTCCTCGTTTAGGAGACCCGAATTATTTTTGGTTAAGTGGAAATTTTCAAGCAGATGATCCTAATAATGAGAAGAGTGATTTTTGGGCACTTCAAAATGGATATGTTGCAATAACTCCAATATCAGTGGATGTTACCTCGTATAATTACATTGAAACATTAAACGAATTGTTGAATACTAAAGAATAGTATTTTAAATCTCACTAAAAGTATTCTTTATAAATTAAAGTATGAGCTAATATGAAGTATTATTTAATAGTAGGTGAGGCTTCAGGCGATTTGCATGCTTCGCATTTGATGGATTCATTAAAAAGAGAGGATTTTGAAGCTGAATTTCGTTTTTTTGGAGGTGATCATATGGAAGCTGTAGGTGGTACTCTTGTAAAGCATTATAGAGAGTTAGCCTATATGGGTATTGGACCAGTCTTGCTTAACTTACGTACAATTTTATCTAATATGAAATTGTGCAAAAAAGATATACTTCAATGGAATCCCGATGTAGTTATTTTAGTTGATTATCCAGGTTTCAATCTAAATATTGCAAAGTATATCAAAAGAAAGAGTAGAATACCAATATATTATTATATTTCACCTAAAATTTGGGCTTGGAAAGAGTATAGAATAAAGAATATAAAACGAGATGTAGATGAGTTATTCTCTATTTTACCTTTTGAAGTTGATTTTTTTGAGAAAAAGCATAATTACCCTATACATTATATAGGTAACCCTACAGTAGATGAGATAACTCAATTTAATTTAAATTATAAAGAACCTTTTGAGGGTTTTATTAATAGAAATAATCTACAATCAGAAAAGCCTATTATTGCCTTATTAGCAGGAAGTAGAAAACAAGAAATAAAAGATAATTTACCTTCTATGATTAAAGCAGCTTCAACCTTTGAAAATTATCAGTTGGTTTTAGCTGGTGCGCCGGGAATAGACATAAAATACTATGACGAATTTATTGCTCAAGAGGCTTCTGTAAAATTGATTTTTAATCAAACTTATGAGCTTCTTTATCATTCAAAAGCTGCTTTAGTAACTTCGGGAACAGCGACTTTAGAAACTGCTTTGTTTGGAGTGCCACAAGTTGTTTGTTATTATACCCCTATGGCTTGTTTAATAAGCTATTTAAAGAAAAAGATATTAAGTGTTAGGTTTATTTCTTTAGTGAATTTAATTTTAGATGAAGAGGTTGTAAAAGAGTTAGTAGCTGATAGTTTTTCTGTGGAAAATATTAAAATAGAGCTAGCAAAACTTTTGAATGATGATACCTGTCGAAAGGATATGAAGAGGGGATATCAAGAAGTGTATAATCGATTAGGAGAGCCAGGTGCACCTAGTCATGCGGCTAAAATAATGGTGGAGTTGCTAAATAAATAGTTGATTTGAAGGTAACTAGATGCAGTATTTTTATTTTTTCTCATTTACTATATAGAGTTAAGTATTATAAAGTAAAAGGAATAATTTTAAAAATAGATGTTTTATGAGAACTAAAAATCAATTTTCACTATTATTTGTGACTGTTTTAATCCTATTACTTACTTCATGTGGTGATGACGATGGACATTCTTTAGGGAAATTTGTTGGTCGTATAGCTACAGTAAAAATTGAGTCTGGAGCATCTTATATATTAACTGATGATAATAAGACGTTGACTCCAATCGCTGGTTATTTTCCTTGGACACAATTGTTAGATGGAGATAGGATTGCTATAAATTATACGGTTCTTTACGATGACTTTTATGGTTATGATGAAGCGATAAAAGTAAATTCATATTATCCCGTATTAACTAAGCCAGTTGAAGTTCTAAATACTGAAGAAGAGAATTTAGCTTTTGGTGATGATGTTGTATGGATTTTAGACTTATGGGTTGGTGGTGGTTATTTAAATGTGATGTATGGATGCCCTGTTCCTATCTCAACACCACATCGTATTAGTTTAGTCGAAAATAAATTAAATTTAGAATCTAGCGAAGGAGAAGATGACTATATCCATTTAGAATATAGGTATAATGCGAATGGTGATATAGCAGAAACTGGTGAGCAAAATTTAATTCGTTCTTTTGTTTCTTTTAATTTGAATTCTGTTACAATTCCAGAGGGATGCAAAGGATTCAAGATTCGTATTAATTCAGCTAAAAATGGTATTAAAACCTTAACCTATGAATTGGGTGATTCGAACGATCAAAAAGGCGTAAATTTGCTTCAACAGAGGGAGGTTATAGACTCATCAATAGCTTATAGTACTTTATAGAGTGAGTTATATAATAAGAGGCCCTTGATTTACAAGGACCTCTTATTATATAATTAGTTTTGTCATTTTTATTTTAGAGCTATGCCATAAGTGTGAAACAATAAAGGCAAATAACAGCTGCAGGGATAGCCATTAAAGCACTATCAAAACGATCAAGAAATCCTCCGTGTCCTGGAAGTATATAACTGGAGTCTTTTATTCCTAATGTGCGTTTTAATAGAGATTCGCTAAGATCTCCCCAAGTGCCAAAAATAACAACAACAAGAGCTAATATTAACCATTGCCCTAGTGTTAAGTAGGGTACGTAAAGAGAGAGTATAAAAGCTGCTATAAGTGTGAATGTAGCACCGCCAATTGATCCTTCCCATGATTTTTTAGGAGATATTCTTTCAAAAAGTCTGTTCTTTCCAAATTTAACTCCTACAAGATATGCCCCAGAATCACTAACCCAAATAAAAACGAACACAGCTAGAGGTAGTATAGGGTTATATTCTACGACTGTTGGGCTATTGGTACTCTGAAAACTGAGAGTATTTAATAGAGCAAAAGGCACAGCTATATATAGTTGACTAAATATAGTAAACGCCCAATTAGCTATTGGATTTTCTCTTTTTAAGTAGAGCTCGCTAATTATTAAATATAAAATGATTAAGATATAAGGGATGAAAATATCACCAGTAGTAATATTAGATTGAAATAAAGCTGAGGATAAAAATAGATAAGCCCCAGCAAGTGTAGCTATTCTTCGATTAATTTTTACTTGCCCACTAGCATTCATAATAGTAGTAAACTCATGTACACACAAAGCAGTAATTAGAGTAAATAATATTATGTAAGAGCATGGACCAAAGTAGGTGGCACTAATTATTATTGCTACCAATATAACTCCAATCACAGTTCGAATGAATAGATTTTTCAAAGCTTTTTATCTTTTATGATATTGAATGATCAATATCTTTATTATTCTCTTGCTTTAGCGTTTGATCCAAATCTGAAGAGGTTTCATTCTCTTTTTTCTCCTTCTTTTCAAATTTTTCAGCCTCTTTCTTTTCTTCTATTGCTTCTTGTTCAAGTTGCATAATCTCCTCAGATCTAGAAACCCATGGACGTTTACCAAATATTTTCTCAACGTCTTCAGCATGAATAACCTCTTTTAATGTTAGTTCTTCAGCTAAAAGATTATGCTCTTCTTTATGCTTCTCTAATATTCGTTTTGCACGCTCATACTGTTCATTTATCATTCGTTTTACTTCTAAGTCGATTAACTCAGCAGTATTTTCACTATAAGGCCTGTTAAACGAGTATTCTTGATTTGTATTGTAATAGCATAAGTTTGGCAGTTCGTCACTCATACCTAAGTAGGCAATCATTCCATAGGCTTGTTTAGTAACACGCTCTAAGTCATTCATGGCACCCGAAGAAACTTTACCAACAAAGAGTTCTTCAGCTGCTCTTCCGCCTAGTAAAGCACACATTTCATCAAGCATTTGCTCTTTGGTTGTAATTTGTCTTTCTTCAGGAAGATACCAAGCAGCACCTAAAGATCGTCCTCTAGGTACAATCGTTACTTTAATAAGTGGATTGGCGTGTTCTAGCATCCAAGATAAACTTGCATGTCCCGCTTCGTGAATAGCAATAGTTTTTCTTTCACTTTTGGTCATGATTTTTGTTTTCTTTTCAAGACCACCTACAATACGATCAATGGCGTCAGAAAAATCTTGTCTTTGTACTATTTTCTTCTCTTTTCTAGCCGCAATAAGAGCTGCTTCATTACAAACATTAGCTATGTCAGCCCCTGAAAATCCAGGAGTTTGTCTTGCTAGTAGATCGATATCAAGGTTATCATCCATCTTTATTGGACGTAAATGAACCCCAAAAATTTCTCTACGCTCATTTAAGTCGGGTAAATCAACGTGGATTTGACGGTCAAAACGACCAGCACGTAACAAGGCTTTGTCTAATACATCTACACGATTTGTTGCAGCTAAGATAATAACACCACTATTAGAGCCAAAACCATCCATTTCAGTTAATAACTGATTGAGTGTATTTTCTCTTTCATCATTCCCACTCATGGACGGATTGCGACCACGTGCCCGACCAATCGCATCAATCTCATCTATAAAAACAATACATGGAGCTTTCTCTTTTGCTTGTTTAAATAAGTCACGCACACGTGATGCTCCCACTCCAACAAACATTTCAACAAAATCAGATCCCGCTAGTGAGAAGAAAGGTACGCTAGCTTCACCTGCAACAGCTTTCGCTAATAAAGTTTTACCTGTTCCTGGAGGGCCTATAAGGAGAGCTCCCTTTGGTATTTTACCTCCAAGATCGGTGTATTTTTCAGGTTGTTTTAAGAACTCTACAATTTCTTCAATCTCTTGTTTTGCTTCAGAAAGCCCTGCAACATCTTTAAATGTAACGTTTATTTCGCCCCCTTTTTCAAAAAGTTGAGCTTTCGACTTTCCAACATTGAATACATTGCCAGCACCCCCTCCACGAGAACTCATACGTCTCATAAGGAAAATCCATAGGCCTATAAAGAAAACAAAAGGTAGAATGTTTAAAAAGAACATATAAAAATAGTTCTTTGTTTCATTATTGTAATCTGCTTTACCTGTAAAATTGCCTAACTCTGTTTGTGCATCTACATATTCAGATAACTTGTCCATAGATGGAACTCGAGTTAGTAAAACAGGATTTCTGCCCACTCGTGTAGAATCTTGAAAAACATCTTTAATATGTTCTGGTTTTAGATATACATCCACTGTATTGTCGTCGTAACCATGGATTTTTGTTACGAATCCTTTTTCAACATATTCTTGAAATTCAGTATAAGTTATATCTTTGGATGCTGACCCTTTGTCATTAGCAACCCATATAATAACAAGCCCAATGAATAACGTGATATACAGCCAATTTAAATTAAATTTAGGCATATTAGGCATATTCGATTTTTTCTTATTCATCGCTTAATTCTCTTTGTCTTTGTTTGGGATAGATGTTAATTCAGCATCAGCCCATAAAGTTTCTAAATTATAATATTCTCTTGTTTCGGGTAAAAAGACATGTACTAATACATCAGCATAGTCTATTGCGACCCATTGTGCGTTACGTTGTCCATCAATACCTAGTGGAGTTTCTTTTTGGTTTTTTGCAACCCTATCTTTAATAGAATCCACAATTGCACTTACTTGTGTTGGGGTATTTCCTTGACAAATAACAAAAAACTTACATATTGTGTTTTCAATGGAGGTTAAATCAGCAATTACAATATTCTCTCCTTTTCTATCTTGAATTCCTTCTGTTATGTTTTTTATTAATTTGTTTGTTGTACTCATTGAATTATTTAAATAGTTATATATGTTTTTGTGTGATAAGTCTCTACGTCTAATAACGTTTTAATAGCGTTGTTTGTTTTG
>JAAYSY010000168.1 GCA_012518235.1 Bacteroidales bacterium | reverse complement strand
GTAGTCTCGCCGGGAATCGAACCCGGATCTAAAGTTTAGGAAACTTCTATTCTATCCATTGAACTACGAGACCAAAAAAACATGGACTTGATTGTAATGCAAAGATAAAGTAAAGTGATTGACTACACAAGCCTTTTTTGTTTATAAAAATTCAACAGTACTGTATATTTAAAGAATAATTAACCATTACAAACTCCAAGAGTGTAAATTTATGCATCAAAAAAAGTGAATATTCACCTTAGTAATGATTTATTAAACTAAATAAAAGTAGACTAATTAAGTTATATACTATTGATAACAAACACATTAACAACACAACTAATAATATATTTAAATAAAAAATAGGCTTTTTGCTTTGTAAATTAATACACTTTTATCATCTTTGTTATTACTTCAAAAATCATTTTACACATTTTATTTATTAAAAAAACACAAATATGGCAGATAAGATGACCATAAAAGATTTAGAACAAGTAGTTGTTCGTTTTGCTGGTGATTCGGGCGATGGTATGCAACTAGCAGGAACTATCTTCTCCAATGTATCAGCTATTTTAGGAAACGACATAGCTACTTTCCCTGATTATCCTGCGGAAATAAGAGCTCCTCAAGGAACACTAAGTGGTGTATCTGGCTTCCAAGTACATGTAGGATCTGATAAAGTTTATACTTCGGGAGATCAATGTGATGTATTAGTAGCAATGAATCCTGCTGCACTAAAGACAAACATTAAATTTACAACAGCTAATTCTATTATTATTATAGATGCAGACTCTTTTGGCAAGAAAGATTTAGAAAAAGCATTATATAAAACAGAAGATGCTATCAAAGAGTTGGGTATTACCAATCAAGTGGTAGAAGCCCCTATCACTTCTCTATGTAGAGAAAGTTTGAAAGATAGTGGGATGGATAATCGCTCTATATTACGAAGTAAAAACATGCTAGCTTTAGGGCTTATTTGTTGGCTCTTTAATTATCCATTAAAGCATCCCGAACAAATGTTGAAAGATAAGTTTTCTAAAAAACCTGAAATAGCAAAAGCAAATATTAAAGTCTTAAATGACGGATATAATTATGGCCATAATATACATGCTAGTGTTTCTACTTATAGAATAGAGTCTGGTGCTAAAAAAGAAAAAGGAATCTACACGGATATTAATGGTAATTTAGCCACTGCATATGGACTAATTGCTGCTTCAGAAAAAGTCAATCTTCCATTATTTCTTGGTTCTTATCCAATTACACCAGCTACAGATATATTACACTATCTCTCGCAATTCAAAGAATTAGGCGTTGTTACTGTACAATGTGAGGATGAAATTGCAGGATGTGCTAGTGCCGTAGGTGCTTCTTTTGCGGGTTCATTAGCAGTGACCACGACATCTGGTCCAGGTGTATGTTTAAAAAGTGAGGCTATCAACTTAGCAGTTATGGCAGAGCTTCCGTTGGTTGTTATTAATGTTCAGCGAGGGGGACCTTCTACAGGACTACCTACAAAAAGTGAACAAACCGACTTACTGCAAGCCATGTATGGTAGAAATGGTGAAACTCCACTAGTTGTCATTTCAGCCACATCTCCTGTTAATTGTTTTGACTCAGCTTATATGGCTTGTAAAATAGCCTTAGAACACATGACTCCTGTTATTTTATTAACTGATGGATACATAGCTAATGGTTCTGCTACCTGGAGATTACCAGACTTAGAAAATTATCCTGCTATTCAGCCTCCCTATGTAGAAGAAGGTATGCAAGATAATTGGTCGCCATACCAAAGAAATGAAAAAACGAAAGTTCGCTACTGGGCAAAGCCTGGATTGAAAGGTTTTGAACATCGACTAGGAGGACTTGAAAAAGATTACAATACAGGAGTTATATCTACCGAGGCAAACAACCACCAAAAAATGGTAAATACTAGACAGGCTAAAATAGATTACATAGCGAATTGTATTCCTGAGCTAGAAGTTCAAGGAGATAAAGATGCAGATCTACTTATAGTTGGATGGGGTGGAACTTATGGACACCTATATTCTGCTTTGCAACAAATGCAAAAAGAAAATAAAAAAGTTGCACTTGCTCATTTCCAATTTATTAATCCGCTACCTAAAAACACAGAAGAGGTGTTGAAGAAGTACAAAAAAGTTGTAGTAGCAGAGCAAAACAATGGGCAATTCGCTCTAATTCTAAAAGGCAAAATTGACGGATTAAACCATGTACATCAATTTAACCGAGTGAAAGGACAACCCTTTAATGTAGGCCGTATGGTTGAGGAATTCACTAAAATTTTAGAGGAGAAATAATTATGAGTCAGCAAAAATATACAAATCAAGATTATAAAAATGAGTTGAATGTAAAATGGTGTCCAGGTTGTGGAGACCATGCTTTACTAAACTCTCTTCATAGAGCCATGGCTGAAGTGGGTATTGCACCCGAACAAACGGCTGTAATATCTGGTATCGGTTGCTCCTCACGTTTACCCTACTATATGGGTACTTATGGATTTCATACTATTCATGGACGAGGTGCTGCTGTTGCCACAGGAGTAAAGGTAGCCAATCCCGAATTAAGTGTATGGCAAATATCGGGTGATGGAGACGGATTAGCTATTGGTGGCAACCATTTTATTCATGCATTACGTAGAAACATCGATATTAATATAGTCCTATTAAACAATCAAATTTATGGTTTAACAAAAGGACAATACTCACCTACTTCTCCAAGAGGAATGGTTACCGTATCATCTCCTTATGGAACTGTTGAAGACCCTTTTCGTCCTGCAGAACTCATTTTCGGAGCAAGAGGAAACTTCTTTGCGCGTTGTGTAGATGTTGATATAGCCTCATCTGTTGAGGTTTTAACTGCATCCGCAAAACATAAAGGTGCTTCTGTTGTTGAAGTTCTTCAAAATTGTGTTATCTTTAATAAAGGTTCGCAAAGTCATGTAGCTACACGTGCCGATCGTGCAAAAAATGCAATTTACTTAGAGCACGGTAAACCTATGATTTTTGGCGAAAATAACGAACGAGGCATTATGCAAGATGGATTTAATCTAAAAGTTGTAAATCTGGGTGAGAACGGAATTACAGAGAAGGATTTATTAATTCATGATGCACACTGCACTGATAATACACTTCACATAAAACTAGCATTAATGGAGGGACCTGATTTTCCTATTGCACTTGGTGTAATTCGGGACGTTGTTGCTCCAACCTATAATGACTGTGTATATCAACAGATAGAAGAGGTTAAACAAAAAAAGAAAAATAGAACATTAAAAGAATTACTCTTAGCGGGTAATACTTGGGAAGTTAAATAAGCAATTAATTAACAGCACTTACCTAAAAAGCGTCAATATGCATTTTTTGCTATTGGCGCTTTTTTAATATTCCACCATAGCTAAAGTTAAAAAACTAATAGAAACTTTAGGAACAGCTGATAAAACAGTAGCACAAGCCGTAAGAGTTGCGCCCGTAGTTACCACATCATCAATTAATAAAACATGCTTTCCACATAACTCAGATGATGAAACAAGTTGAAATACATCTTTAATATTTTCTTGTCTATCCCACACCGATTTTTGGGTTTGCGTTTCTGTGTATTTATTTCTGATTAAACTTTTAGTGTTTATTGGAAGCGATGCAATTCTTGAAACACCTTTTGCAATCCACTCACTCTGATTATACCCTCTAAGCTTTAACTTGTCTGGATGTAATGGAACAGGAATAATAACATCTATAGAATCAAAAAAATGAGAGGTGTTAATTATCTCACTAGTCATTGTGGCTGCTATTGACTCCCCTATCTCTTTTCTTCCTTTATATTTTAACTGATATAATAGCTGTTTATAACGACTTCCTTTACGATAATAAAAAAAGGAGGTTGCCCTCCTTATCTCTACTTTACCCCAGAACAATTGTTCCATAGCATTATCGGGTTGTAAATGAAATTGAGTGCGAGGCAAACTTACAGCACAATCTAAGCACAAAACATCTTCTTGTTGCAACAAAACAGATTTACAAACCGTACAATATCTTGGAAAAAACAAAGACAACAACGATGATATCCATTTTTTGATGACCATAAACTTTTACTCTTTTAATCCGCTTAAAATAACGAATAGGCTAAAATAAATACAACCACTACATACCTTTAGGTAAACACGCTTGAACAATCTGGAGTAGATCTTTATGCAAATAACCGTTAGTAGCTATAATATGATGCCCCGTTTGATAAAATGAATCACCATAAAAATTAGTAACTTCTCCACCTGCCTCTTTTACAATTAAAGCTCCAGCAGAAAAATCCCACTCCTGAACAAATGCTTCCAACCAGGCATCCAGTCGCCCTAAAGCAACATAACAAATACCTACTGCAGCCGAACCATTCATACGTATTCCGCCCACTTGACCATACAGTTTATCTATCAAATATAATCCAGTCCTCTTATAATCCTCGGCATTATAAGGTAGCTCAGTAACTAAAAACGCATTTTGTAATGTTTGTAACTTAGATACATGAATAGAAGAATTATTCATATAAGCTCCCCCTCCTTTCCATGCATAAAAACACTCATCACGGCAAACCTCATAGACTACACCCACCAACACCTCTTCTTGTTGTTTCAATGCTATACTAACACCGTAAGGAGCCTCATCATGAATATAGTTAGTTGTACCATCTAAAGGATCAATAATCCAACAAAAATCTTCTCCACTATACGTAGCGGTTCCCTCTTCGGCTATAAAACCAGCTTCAGGTAATAAATCAGACAATAATTTCACTAACTTATGTTCTGCTGTTTTATCAACATAAGAAACATAATCATTCGAGTTCTTCTCTTCTACATCCGAAATTGTAAACTCTAATCGCTCATTTCTTAAATAACAACCTATCTCTTTTGCAATAGAACAAACATCTCTAGTTAACTGCTGAAGATTTACCATCTTGTTTTAAATTTAGTTATACTAACAAAGATAATAATTGCAGAATTATATCACTAACAATAATTGAGCTATTCCTCCTATCTATAAAAACTCCTTAATACAAATAAAGCATATGACCTAGTCATCCCATCGACTTGCCTAGGGCATATGGAGTGGATGCCTAGGGCAAACAAAGTGGTGGTCTTAGGTAACCTAAAACAGGACTCTTTTAATTACTCGTAAT
>JAAYSY010000167.1 GCA_012518235.1 Bacteroidales bacterium | reverse complement strand
TTTAAAAACACTTGATTCTCATAAACATCTGAATAGGTAGGATAAATCCAGTATGTATCATCGAATATAATACCCTCTGGATCAGCATACCATCCAGGAAACACAGGATTTCCTGACTTTGCTACAGGCTCTGATGTTCCTTTTTTACTTATACCACACGAGGCTAATAAAAAAGAGATTACACCAATAAATAAAAATTTAGTTCTCATTTTAATTTAGTTAAATTTATTATGTATATATTAAAAATCAATGTATTAAAGGAAACTGCGATACTCTTAAGGTAGTACATCCATAAGGAATTAACACTATCTTCTTTATCGGATCAACTCCACCCACACCTACTGAATAAGGTAAAGGACCTGCCATATCATTATATATTTTCCACGATGGAATTTCTTTTGCTTTCACATAAATTTCAATAGGAGCATTTTTACTATTCCAAAAGTAATCAGAATTCAATTTATGAGGAAGTAACTTCACTTCAAAAATATCGTTAGCTTTCTTTTTATCAAAATTCACAATTCCATAATTCCATTTGGTAGTGGGTAGTACCTCCCAATAATACGATCCAAAGTTCTTTTTTTCCTGTTCTTTAAAGTCTATTTTATTCCACTGTTCCTCTATTTTCAAAGCATAAACTAGAGGTCCTCGTTCTATTGAAATAGAATTCTCATACCAACTATCTTGAATAGTAACCTCCATAGGAAACAATAACTCTAATTTATCACCCGTTTTCCAAATTCTATTAATTACTTCTACTCCACTTCTTACATCCTTAGATAATGTTTGTCCGTTAATCTTTATTTCAGCACGTTTACACCAACTAGGTATTCTTATATGAAAAGGAAACTCAACCCTCCCTTTCTTCTTATTGTCAACATTAAAAGTAAAAGATATTATATCGTCCATTGGATAAAAGGTATCCTCGGTAACTGTTACTTTTACACCTTTTCCTACGCAAGCTGTAACCTCTGATGGAGAATAAGATAATGCAGCTAATCCGCCATCAGACGTAGCATACCATAGGTTTTGTGTAAACTTAGGCCATGCTTGATGCATATTAGAAAAGCAACAAGGATAACCTGAAAGTGTTCCAAAAACAACATCCGTACCCCCATGATGAGCATCCTCATAAAAATTACGATGGTGCCGAGTAATCTTAACCTGATTTGCTTGTTGAAAATATTGTTTACACATAAAATCATCTGTAATTTGGGTAGGTAATGCATTAAAAGCTATTTTCTCTAGCTGCTCAACAAAATCTAAATCTCCAGTAATCTCTATCATTTTTTCTAATGAAAACATCTTCTCTACAATAGCACATAACTCTACACCTTGAGTTGGATTATTTCCATGTAGCCCTTCATCAGCCCCATACATTCCTTGAGCCTGACCATTGTATTTTTTTATATCTGCCAGTCCTTTTTTTACTGCAAAATAATAAAGACTATCATGCGTCTGCTGAAAATATATAATAGGCTCTTTTATTCCTTGAGCTAGATTGACACAGTGAATACTATTAAATGTTGACATAGCATCAGTATGTAAAAACATATGAGTAAAGTTATGCCCTTGCCTATGTAACAATTCTCCTAACTCTAATAAAAAGCCCTCTTCTGTTAAGTTGTAGAGCCAATGTACAGCTTGAAGATTATCCCCCATTCGATATAAAGCCCAAAAAGTCCAATTACCTAAAGGCTTTAAGGGTAATGTTTGAAGCTGATACTTAAAATAGTTCAACATAAAAGAAAGAACTCTTTCGTCTTGTGTGGCTGAGTAATATTGCTGTAATATTTTAAGAACGACCATTCTAGGCCACCAATCTGCCGAGTTATCTCGCTGTAAACCAGGCTCTGAAGTATAATCCACTGAAGGACCAAAATAGCCACTTTCCTGTTGGCTATTCAAAATCCACTCAATCCAAGGTTTTACCTTATTTTTTAACTCTTCATCATCTAAAATATAAGCTAATGGAAGTAAACCATCAATCCAATAAGGACCTCTTTCCCACTGATCACCATCGCCTCCCAGCCAACCATTACGCTCACCCATCACAGAAGGATAAAGGTTATCCATATTCCCTGTAGCTCCACTTCTTTGACTCTTTAACATTTCAAGTAACCAACCCTTAGCTTTAATTGTCCCTAAAGGGAGTTCTGTATAAGTTTTTTCGAGTAAAGGTGAAACATTAAAAATTAAGGGATACTTAGAGGTACTCTTAGCATTAGTAAAAGAAAACATTAGAATGAAAAAAAGAAAACTTAGCGTTTTCTTCACAGCAATTCGAGAGTAAGTTAACATGTATAGTACAAGTATTAGTTGGTTAATTTTTCATTACTCTAGGCAATTTACTAAAACATATCTAAACACATCTTCTTTTTATTATACTTATTCCTTATATATTGTATTTTGTTCTATATTGAACCAATATTATCCTTTTAAGACCTATAACTATGACAAATAGCTTTCCATCTCGCAGAAATTTCATAAAGAGAATATCCTTATTAACTGGTGCGGCACTACTAACTCCTAACCTATTAAAGTCACAAACAAAACAAAAAAGTTCAACAACTTCATTTATAGACCAACTTAAACCAGCCATAAAAAAAGGTGGTTTTGAAATGAAAGATTATTGGATATGGGGTTCATCAATCATAAAAGGAGAAGATGGACTATACCATATGTTTGCTGATAGGTGGCCAAAAGAACTAGGCTTCAACTCTTGGATAACAGCTTCAGAAGTTGTTCACGCTATAGCTAAAAATCCGCAAGGACCTTATGAATTTGTAAACATAGCTTTACCTAAAAGAAAGTCTTCTTTTTTTGATGGATTAGTTACGCATAACCCTCGTATTATTAAATACAAAAATACTTATTATTTATATTACTTTGGTACTACTTACAATTTCCCAACCCCTTCTGCTAATGAGGCATGGCAAGACGACTATTTTGAAAAAGCTTGGATGAATAAGCGAATAGGTATTGCATGGTCTAAAAACATAAATGGTCCATGGAATAGATTAGATAAACCTATATTAGAACCACGCCCACAAAAATGGGATGCCACCATAACCACCAATCCCTCTCCTGTAATTGATCCGTTAACAAAACGCATTCTCATGGTCTACAAGTCTTCTTCATTTTCTTCAGCTCCTCCTCTTATGTTAGGAATTACAGAAGCAAAGAAACCACTGGGTAAATACAAGCGACTAACGGATGAGCCCATTTTTAGATTCGACAATCACACAAAAGATAATGATGTTGAAGACCCCTTTGTATGGCATAATGGAGAATACTTTGAACTTATAATGAAAGATCGATTCGGACATATTTGTGGAGAAGATGGTGCAGGCCTCCATGCAACATCACAAGATGCTATTCAATGGCACCTATCAAATCCTGTAAAAGCATATTCTAGAACAGTTCAATGGAATGATGGAACACAAACCATACAAGCTAATTTGGAACGGCCTTTTTTACTAATTGAAGAAGGAAAACCAACGCATTTGTTTCTTGCTACGGGTGAAGGAGAATCTCCGTGGAATTTCAAACGCACTTGGAATATGGTAATTCCATTAATATAAAAAATATTTAGAGTAAATAAAAAAGCCCTTACTTGAATAAGTAAAGGCTTTTGACTTTCTGTGGGTGTTGACGGATTCGAACCGCCGACCCTCTGCTTGTAAGGCAGATGCTCTGAACCAGCTGAGCTAAACACCCCTTGTTCTT
>JAAYSY010000027.1 GCA_012518235.1 Bacteroidales bacterium | reverse complement strand
TGAAATAAAAAGAGTGCTTTTGGCTTTAATAATAAAAACTATGTTTATATTAGTTAAATAATAAGTTAAAAGCAAGGAAATATGAGTGATGTAAAAGGAAAGTATTATTTATCTATTGATGGAAAACAAGAAGGCCCATTTACATTTGAAGAATTAAAAAATTATCCTTTAACTACTAAAACACAAGTTTGGACTGCGGAAAGTGGATGGTCTAATGCATGTGATGTGGAGGAGTTAGTCGAGTTGTTACCTTCTTCAGAATCAGGAATAAAGAGGGGGAATCCAACAGCACCCTATAGTAATCCGCCGGCTCAACCTTCTTATGGTGGTCGTTTAGATCCAATGTCAGGAACGCGGGTGCGCATACCTCCTAAAAATTGGTTGGTTGAGTCTATCTTAGTAACTCTATTTTGTTGTCTTCCTTTAGGTATCGTAGGAATAATAAATGCTGTAAAAGTGAACGATATGGTACAAATGGGCAACTACGATTTAGCTGAGAAGTATTCCAATGATGCAAAAAAATGGATCAATTGGGGCGTTATTATCTCATTAGGAATAATATTTATTTATTTTATCATAGCTATGATAGCTGCCGCATCTATCTAATGTTAGGTTGTTTATAGTATTTTAAGCGAGGGTTTACTATTTCAAAAGCAATACTTATGGCTTATTGATAGCTAGTGAGGTATAAGTAGTTGTGCATCTTTTAATTTAACTTATTCCACTATTTCTTCTGTATCTTGTTGATTCGTGTTTTGTTTTTTTATTCTATTTCTCCAAAAGAAAAGGTCTCTCCATTTGTTGAAATCTTTTCTAAAGATAATACCCACTCCTTGCGTATTGTAATTGCTACGAATATAATATTGATCATTGGTTTTGTTATAAGCCCGTAGTCTAATGTCTCCAGATCGATTAACAAGCCACTCTGCTTCAAAGTCACCCACAAAATTTGTATTAGTCATTGGATTATCTCGATAGCCAAAGTTGCCATTAATAAGAAGTCTATTATTTAAGAGTTGTCCCGATAACACCCCTTCAACTTCTACTTCTGTCCATCCTTTGGTGCCCGTGCTTAAATTAGTACCAATAGTCCAGTTGCTATTGTCTACAATGTGTGATAGCATGTTGTTTAGTTGCCCCGAAAGAGTGGAAGAAAGAACAGAGGACATGACATCCGAATTTTGTTGATTATCCATTCTGTCTTGGGTATAAAATTTTCCAATACTCAGAAGATATAAAAACTGAAGATTCATTTCCTCTTCCGTGTTTATGTAGTTTCTAACAATAGTTTCAACTTCGCTTTGTTCATTAGGTAGTTCCAAGTTTAACCTAAAGGTGGGATGATAAAGTGCACCAGATAAGTGCATTAAGCAGTTTACTTTTATGTAGTTTTGTCCAAACAAACTTTGTGCATTAGGGATTAAATCGTTTAGCGATACAGAGTTAACTGTGTGAGCAGCTAGAACATCAACATTTGCATTTAGGGGGTCCCCATTAAAGTTTATAGTTCCCCCTTCACGAATTACAAAGTTTTTGCGTATAACCTCTTGAATACTAAATTTATAAACCCCTTGTTGAATAGTGTAATTGCCAAATAGTTTAACATCTCCCTTATTATAGAATTCGGTACGAATATTGCCTTGACCTTTACCACTGATGTAGTCGTCAGCTAACGGATCGATCATAATTTTTATTTGTGCATCAGGAGTGATATCCATTTGTAGGTTGAGATGGATATCAGTAGAGGATTCAAGTTCCGATTTTACATTCTCACCATAATTAAATACGTTTAACGAGTCGAGAGGAATTCGCTGAGGAGTGATGTCATTGAACTGAATAAACTCTCTGCTAGTAGCCGAAGCTACAGAACCTAAAGAGTAAGTAAAACTCGTATTCCGGTTGGTAGTCATGGCCACATTTATATTGACTCCCTCTTCACCTCCGCCTAATATTTGAGTGTTTCCAGAGGCATAAATACGCCCATAAAAAGGAGTGTCTTTACTTTCTTGCGTATTCATAACCAGCATATTGTTAGACATAACATTGAAATCGTAAGTTAAGTCTCTAAAGTGCTGATAGAATAAGTTGCCATTGACTTCCCCTTTATTTCCTTCTACGTCAGTAATTGCAATTTGATTAAATTGAATTCCATCGGTAGTCATATGGAGGGTATCTTTAACATGAAACCCCGTATTTAATACATGAATATTTAATGTACCATCAACATAGGGTTTTGCCTCCATATTTAAGGCACTAAAAGGACCGTAAAAATTGAATAAACCGGAAGCTCTACCATCTAAAGATAGAATATCTTGGGTATAATACTCTATGAATCCAACATTTATATTTTTAGCGTCAAAGGTTAAATTTAGGCCACTTTTAGGAGCTAAAGGATAAATATATCCCTTAACTAAAGTTTGTGCAACCTCTTCTTCTTTAATATCAGCTTCTAGTTGAATACCTTCCTCTTCAATATCCCATTGACCTTTAATATCCATATCTCCTAATCGTACATCATTAAAACTAAAGT
>JAAYSY010000166.1 GCA_012518235.1 Bacteroidales bacterium | reverse complement strand
TGTCTAGTTGCTATTGTACAGCATGATATGAAACTAGAAAGAAGTACTTACGAGGTACTGCAGATTTTAAGTATTTCACTTACTGACAAAACCCATTTGACAAATCTCTTTGATAAGGCTAAATTCAAAAATGACAAAGATCGATGCGGTTCAAGTGAACCAAATTTATTTAATTTTTAATCGTCCACATTTTTAGTGGACACTAATGATTCAATCATTGTCTACCAGCTGATATTCTAAACTATGTATATATTAATAAGTACAGGTAAAGACTCATTAACTATAGCCACATAATCCCATTAAATTATAGTATTTTTCTTTATTGTTATATTATATTCAAAAAGGTATCCTAATTGTCTTTTTATTAAGTTGTTTTTCTAGTCCCCTCCGCTGTTAAAATAGCAATCCAATTTTAAAATTTCCTACTTATAAGTAGTGATATTCTTGACGCCAGAGATTTCCCTTTCTTGTATATTTTGATTAAATAAAACCCCTAAGTCCTCTTCTGTCATATTAAAAGAAGGATTGAAGCCTTCTGAAGACATATAAGAAAACAAAGCATACTTAAACTGTCTTCCCTCAGGAGTTTTTTCTATATTCTTCAAATTGCACATATTAACTAGCAATGAGTTTCCATCCACATTCAATTCAAACACTAATCCTAGCCTATGATTTCGTTCAATATTATCTATGACTTTAATAATAGGTTGTAAATCAATTGATACACTATCCAAAATTAAAGGTCTAGAGTTCCTCAATATTGACCACCACTGCCAATTTGTATGACAATCAGTTGGAAAATTATAAAACAATGGGTGAGTAGGGTTTGTTAAAATAGATAATGTTCCAGGAGACACTTTACGATTAAGGCCCTCTGATATGCTCTTAAACATACTATAATTCCAATAATCAGGAGTAAACATCCCCTCTACAGATTGAGTTTGAACATCATTATGATTAGGAGTAAATAATACTTTCTTATTATTTCTTAACTCCTTTAATGCCTCATCTAACGACTGCACTTCTACTATGGATTTATTATCATATGTTTTATAAAAAGAAGGATACACCCATAAATCATAACTGTTTTTCCTGCCTTGGATTTCTAAATCTAACTTAACTTTATGGGGCTTATCAATAGTATCTAAAGAACACCCTATACTACCTATTGAAGTTAATGTTCCTTGCTTCGAATTCACTACGAAACTTCCACTATTTAAAATTGTATTACTTTCTGTTAAAGACAAAGTCCAATATAGTTTTTTATTAATGATAGACTGATCAGAATAGTTAAATATTTGAATATTAGAAGTAAAATATTCATTCGTATTCCATGTATATTTTGGAAAAAGAGCTAGAGGAACTACAGAAGAACAAAAACTATTAAACTTATCAGAAAAGACTCCCTCTTTTTCGTTCATAAAAACATCTAACAAGCCAACATAAGCACTTCCTTGCCCTGGATAATCTTGTAAATCTAATAATTGGAATCCACCTAGTTCAGGAGTCCTTAAACACATTTCAACATCTTCCTTATAACATAAAAAAGAAAATAGGACACTGGCTCTATGATAATCTTGAGCTGAATTCAATAACCCACTATCTTTTAATCGATCTCGAAATATTTCTAAATTATAAGGGTAAAGAACTCCTTCATATTTTTTTATTTGATCAAAGCTAGGATAACTTTGAAACTGGCCATTTTCATGACTTATTACAGGACTTTCGCTATTAATTAAAGCTGAAGAAAAAGTTTTTGTTGTTGAGGGATAAACACCATTTAAATATCCACCATCTTTTGCATCTGCAAAAGAAAATGTTGAGCGAACATGTTTACTATAATCATCAGATCCAACTTCACCCCCTACTCTGCAGGCAACAAAAAAGTCCTCATCTTCCTGTTTTCCAGCAGTACCTAAGTAATTATTAGAACCGAAAGTATATAAAGGTCTATTATCATAACGTCTAAAAATTGAAACAAAATCACGCATAACCGCCACATCACCCCCTAACTCATTACCTAAAGAAAACATAACAAAAGAAGGGTTATTTCCATAACTATCAAGTATAGATACTCCTTCATTTATTAAAAAATCATTTAGTTGTTTATTATCTTTTTTCAACTCACCCCAATAAGGTAACTCAGTTTGAATATATATTCCCTCTTCATTTGCAGCATCGAAAGCCGCCTGAGGAGGAGTCCATGAATGAAACCTATAATGATTTATACCATAACGTTTGGCTATTTTAAACTGGCGCTTCCATTCAGCTTTATCCATAGCAGGATAACCCGTTAAAGGAAAAACGCATCCATCATGTTTTCCTCTAAGAAAAATCTTATTAGAATTAATTGTAAATTGAGTTTTATTTGTAGAAAAATCTCTTATTCCAAATTTTACAGTAGTAAAATCTTGCATAGAATCACAGACCAACTCAAAATTGAGTTTATATAATGTAGGGTTAAACTCACTCCAAAATGCTTGTTTGTTCCCAAGATAAATTTCAAAATTATACTCATTAACCCCTTCTCTAAGATTTAAATCAATCTCTTGCTTAGGAACTCTAATATCAATATTAGAATTCCAAGTTTCTCCTTCAAGCTTCAATTTACCTTTTATGCTTTTAGGAGATTTAATCTTTACAAATACAGGTATAGTTGATTGCTCAACCTTAGGCTGTACTTTAATTTGCTCAATTAAGACTTTATTATATCCCTCTACTCCTATACGTCCAATAATACCATTCCAGTTAGTTTGAGTTGCCTCTGTCCAAGCATGTGACCCATGAATACCTTTAGGTACAGATGAGGGTGCATTATTCACTTCAATAGTAATAGTATGCACCCCCTTTTTCAAATAACCTAAATGATATATATGAGGTGATAATATAGTAGAACACATACCAATGCTATCTCCATCTAGCCAAACCACTGTTGGTTTAGTCCTTTCTAGTATTAATCTCCACTCTTTGTGTTCCGATGAATCAGGTATTATAAAACTTCTAGTATACTTTAATTTACCTTCATAAGGATATAGTCGTGTTAAATGACTAGTTGTAGTTGTATCTTTAGTTCTCTCAACAAGCCTACTTTCATCTACGGAGCCTGGAAGGTTAACCCCTCCCAACTCTGTATCCCATATACCTGCTAATGAAATAAACTCTCTTTCTTGAAAAGAAGAACTCAAAATACTAGTACAAGAAGAAAGAAAGTATAGTATTATAATGAATATATTATATATATATTTACTAAAATTCATATAATTAAAGGTCTATAAATTATAAAAAATAGAATAATAATCTCATTCTTACTGTCTTAACATACTAGCATACTTACTTATCACATCAATTGTGCTGTCTGTATCAAACACAGAATTCAACCCTTGTTCTTCTTGTGCTGGGTCCCCTACATAATCATCCCAAGGCTCCCAAAACACGTTTTCAGGTCGCCCTAAACCTCCCCATGCCCAAAAGTTACAACCAGCAATCACACTCTTTGACTGAAAAGAAAAAAGTACCAGATTAAAGATATTCTCATAGTATCTATCACGTGCCCAAACACTATCATCTAAAGTGTATTTATGATTATCTCTAGGAAAACCAAACTCCTCTATAACAAGAGGCTTTTTCATTTTTTTTGCTAAAGCAACATGATCAGCAACATAATTATTTGTCTTCTCTATCGCTACTTCTACTGACTCAGGAATATGCTCTATGTCAATCCAACTCCAGTTCTTTGGCCAAACATGTAAAGTCAAATAATCAACATTACTATCTGAGTGAATTTCTTCGAATAACTCAAGATCCATTTCACAGCCCCATGATCCCTCTGACCCAATAGATATTAAGTGGTTATTGTCTAAAGATCGCATCCAAGCTGTTATATCTTTTATCCATGCTGCAAACTGTGGTTTAGCATCATCACTAAATGCACGAGGCTCGTTAGCTATCTGCCATGACATAATAGATGGATCATCTATATACCTCAACCCAGAATAGATATTCACTCTTGACATCACATGCTTTATATGATTTTTAAATAAAGTATGACAACTATCGCAATCTGCATACTGGGCTACATGTCTAACAAAGCTAGGCCAATCTTGCACACCAGCAGGTGGAACATCTCCTTTACCAGCCCAATTTAAGTATTGTCCATAGCCACCGCTCCATTCCCAACTATTATTAAGGTATAATACAGCATGCATATCTCTTTTCCCTAATTCTGACAAAAAATAGTCCAGACCATCAAAAATAGTATCATTATAAACTCCTGGTTCTAATTGCAAACTAGGCCTAACTTTAACTTTTTGTCCAGAGGGACCATCTGCTCCAACCAATACCCTTAAGTTTGTTATTCCTTTAGCCTTCATAAAGTCTAACTCAGAGTGTAATCTATCTCTATTTCCACCTTGTCCTAACGATCCTAAAATAGGACCATACCAATAATTCGCACCAATAAAATAATAAGGTTTTCCCTCCTTATAAAACACGCCATCTTGTTGAATAATAAAAGAAGATGAAATAACGCCATTAGACGTACAAGAAGATAAAATGACTAAAAGAGCTACAATAATATAATTAAAATGTTGCATTGTTATTTCTTATATATTTTTATTGCACATCCCCCACCAGGAGCTAAATGTACATTTAGTTTTTTATTATTAATTTCTTTTAATTCTCTCTCATAATCACTGCCCTTTTTATTAGCATTGATGCCATCCTTGAATATGTCAACTGTATAATCTCCATCTCCTAGAAATGAAAGATCCAAAACTAGATCACGAGACTCCCAATTATTCAAAGATCCAACATACCACACTTCACCTTTTCGACGGGCTATTGTTATATACTCAGAAACAACCCCTTCTAGCACCATAGTTTCATCCCAAACTGTAGGTACATCACTGATATAAGACAAACACTCTAATTCTCTTAAATAGTTTGACGGACTATCACATAGCATATTCAAAGGTGATTCAAACACAATATACTCAGCTAGTTGTCTGCACCGTGTGCCTTGACTCATAGGTTCTGAGTTTATTGGACGATAACATCCTTGTGCCGCATTACGCATAGCCCCTTGAGTATAATCTATCGGTCCAGCCAACATACGAATAAAAGGAAAAGTAACATCATAAGTAACCTGATCCACATCCTCTTTCGCCCACTTCATTTGCTCTAACCCATGAACTCCTTCATAGTTTATAACATTTGGATAAGTTCTATGCAAGCCTGTCGGTTTATATGTTCCGTGAAAATTCACAAGCATATTATATTCTGCTGCTACCTTTGCTGCTTCAACATGAAACTGAACCATTTCCTGATCATCTCGATCCATAAAATCAATCTTAAACCCTTTCACACCTATTGAGGAATAGTACTTACAAACTTCTTCCATATCCTTTTTGAAAGCATAATATCCCGCCCATAGGATAATTCCAACATTACGGATAGTTGCGTACTCAATTAATTCTTTTAAGTTTATTTCAGGAACAACTTGAAATAAATCAGCTTCTAGATTCACAGCCCATCCTTCATCTAATATGACATACTCTATTCCATGCTTAGAGGCAAAATCAATATAATATTTATAGGTATCATTATTTATACCAGATTCAAAATCAACCCCATAAATATTCCAATTATTCCACCAATCCCAAGCCACTTTTCCTGGCTTAACCCAACTAAAATCCTGATTTGAATCAGCTGGTGTTGCTAACTTATAAACTATATCAGAATTAAGTAAATCCACATCATTTTCAGAAATAACCATCACACGCCATGGAAAGCTTATTCGTCCATCTTTATACTTAGCTAAATAGGATTCTCTTTCTACTACTTCTTCTTGTAGATTATTATGTCCTCCTTGTTTTATTCGCTTCGGATAATTTGCAAAGACTCCTTTTAAACTATTATTTACTTTATCGTTTGGGTTAAGAAACATACCTGGATAATCTATCAAATCAGCTTCTGTTATACAGACTTTCTTTCCATTATTATGTTCTACCAGAAGAGGCAAAAAAGCTAATCGCTCTTTATCCCATTCAGACAATGAAAGATAACTATATGTATTTTCAAAGGAAGTATACATCTGTTCTTCTAAAGAATTCTTCTGCAATTGAACATAGGGTATATAGGCCTTAAAGTCTTCAGGAAAATTAAACTCAGCTTGTTCATTTGTTATTTGTAACGGTCCTGATTTTCTAGATATGAATCGATAAGCTACTCCTTCATCATAAGCTCTAAACACAACATCATAAGAGTCCCTAAATTGAAGTAACATCTCGTTATACTCATCCAAGATTTCAGATCTTTTATAAAATGGAGCAGAAATAGAATCACTAGAGCTACGTCGAAGTAGTTTTTTTAAACGAGGATTGCTACCTAAAGAGCTCCCATCCATCAATTGTATTGATATAGATGATTTATTTAATATTTTATCCTGTCCATGATACACTTCATATTCAATACCTCTGTTCAAACTAACTTTAACCTCCAATTTTCCATTAGGTGAACTAAGCTTTACCATTGATTCAGCTTCCAAATTAATCACGCAGCAAGTAATAAATCCTATTATTAATAGAGTAACCCTTTTCATATTAGTTAATATCATTATTCATTAAAATATTTGGCTCTGATGTAAATTTCATAAAGTCAGAACTACTTTTATGTCCTTTATAGGGGATATAGTAATGATGTGGTTTATCAACCTCCCAAGCGTTCCTCCAGAATAAAACCCACGCAATATTATATTTAGAAATTATAGGGTATAATTCATCAGTGAAAAAAGAAGTATTAGGAATACTTTCCATGCCAGTTTCCCCAATAATTGCAATTTTATCACTCTTTTGAGCATATCTTGTTATTATAGATAGGTTAAAATCCATATCTTTTCTATACTGCTCTAAAACAGAGGGTACATTAGTTGTATAACAATCATAGCCAAGAATATCCACATAATCATCTCCTGGATATCGTTTAAAAAACTCCTCTTCACTTTTTACTGTTGCTGGAGAATAAGCATAAATTAAGTTATGGACTCCCTTTTCTCTCAAGAAATCTACAGTCATAATCCAAAGCGATTTATACTCAGCAGGTGAACATTGTTTATTTCCCCACCAAAACCATCCTCCTGTATGTTCATGATACATTCTAAATACAATAGGTATAAAATTACCACTCTCGTCCTTTAACGATAAAAAAAAGTCCCCTAGTCTATTTAACCAAGTCAAATATTCATTGTGATGAATACCGTTAGGAAGCACAGAAGAAACTATAGTATCTTGATTGCAATCCCATGAAGTATTACCTGTAGCAATATTATCTCCATGCCAGCTAACTGTAGTAATTCCTCCCCTTTCTTGAGTTTCTTTAATATATTTTCTAATATCAGTAAAATAAACAGAATCCAAGTTAAATTCAGCATCTAATTCAATATGGCCTAACTCCCAGCCTATTACAGCCGGATAATCGCCAACAACATCTTTTACATCACTTCTGTCTTTTTCTTTATACCAATTATGACCATAGGCTAATGCATCTTGATGTCCCACCATAATGCCAATATCCCGTATAGCAACCAATCTATTATATAATTGCTTTGTCTCTTTGGTAGCTTTTTTATCAATAGGATTATACGATGGTTCTGACAAAGTACAAGACACTATTATAAATAACAAAACTAATAAAATGTACATATTTTTATCCATCCTTTTATTTTTTTAATGTAAACACTTGTTTAGCTTTAATATCTTCTGATGAAGTCCCTATAAATAACTCAAAATCACCAGGCTCGACAACTCTTTTATTTTCCAGATTGATAAAAGATAAATCACTAACTTTTAATTTAAATATTATCTTTTTTACTTCTCCTGGATTCAACTCCACTTTTTGAAATTTACGAAGTCTTTTTACGTCAGGAATCAAAGATGCATATAAGTCAGAACTATACAACTGAACAACCTCTTTTCCTTTAACCTTTCCTGTGTTCTTCACCTTTACAGATAGAATAATATCATCTGATGAATTTACTGCCATCTCTGACTCAGACAAAATGAAATCAAAAAACTCGAATTGAGTATAACTTAACCCAAAACCAAAAGGATATTCAAAATTAAAATCCCCCTCATAATTGTATACACCCTCACTACGCTCTTGTTCATCTGCATATTTATGATAATATGGAACTAAGGAATTAGGATAGGCAGGATAGGTATAGGGTAACTTACCAGAAGGATTAACTTTACCCACTAAAATATCTGCTAATGCATCAGCACCATATATACCTGGTAAATAAGTATGAATAATGGCATCAACAGAATTTGAAAACTTTGATATTATACGTGGTCTGCCTTCACTTAATACTAATATAACTTTCTTTCCTGTCTTTATAATCTCCTGAGCTAATTCTGTTTGTAAGTCGTTCAAATACAAATCGTCTAAATCACCAGGTTTTTCACAATATGAGTTTTCTCCCAAACACAATAAAATATAGTCGGATTTCTTTGCCGCTTCTAAAGCTTCTTCAAAACCATCTTTATACTCAGAATTATATTCTGTTATGTTCTTATAACTTACACCTGGAATATATTGTACGTTTTCCGGTCCAAAGACCTCTTTTACAGCAGAGTAAATAGTATGATACTTTGTGGCAAACTCTTCTACTTTCTCACCTTGCCATGAAAAAGTCCATCCCCCATTCAATGCTCTTTTACTTGTAGCATTAGGACCAGTTACTAAGATTTTCCCTCCTTTTTCTAAAGGTAATATATCATTATTATTTTTTAATAAAGTTATGGCTTCGGCAGCTGCTTCATAAGACTTCATTCTAAACTCATCAGAGTTAAAACCAGGATAATCTTTTTTATAAGTGTTAGGAGATTCAAAAAGATTTAGTTTTAATTTTAATGCTATTATCCGTGCTGTAGCATCATTTATTCTATTTATTGATACAGCCCCTTCATCAACTAACTCCTTAAGTAAAGTACAATATTCCACATAATTATAAGGAATCATGGACATATCAACACCTGCATTTATACTCTCTTTTATTGCTTCCTTTATAGAGGTGACCATTCTATCTCGAGTATATAACTTATTTATATCTTCCCAATCAGTAACAATCACACCATCAAAGCCTAATTCTTCTCTTAACAACTCTGTCAGCAAATGGTAACTAGCATGAACAGGTATATTATTAACTATCCCAGAATTTATCATTATTGTATGAGCACCAGCTTCTATAGCTTTTTGAAAAACAGGAAGATGATATTCTCTTAAAACAGACTCAGGAATATAAGCTGGGGTTCTGTCCTTACCACTATAGGGAACGGAATAACCTATAAAGTGCTTCATACAAGCAGCTACATGCGTTACTTCTCTAATATTATTTTCCTCCCCTTCATATCCTTTTATTAGTTCATACCCCATTACACTTGCTAGATAAGGATCTTCACCAAAAGTTTCAAACTGACGGGGAAATCGTGGATCAAGACCTAAATCTAATACTGGAGAAAAATTCCAAGGCACATTACATGCTCTTGTCTCATAAGCTGTAACCTCTCCCATAACTCTAGCATAGTTTGGATTGAAAGAAGCAGCCAAAGTAATCTGCTGGGGAAACATTGTAGAACCTGCGGTATAAGTCGCACCATGTATCTGATCCAATCCGTAAATTACAGGAATCTTCATTCGAGTCTCGTTTTGTACCATTAACTGCATAGTTTCAATCGTTTGATTCCACCACTTTGGAGTTCTTGCTCTTGTATTTGGCGAATTTAAGATAGAGCCTACATGATAGTTCACAAGAACGTCTCTCAACTTATTCACATCAAGTGTTAGTGTACTCTTTGGTGGCGTGTCCTCTCCTTTGCATACAGCATCAATAGAAACTTGAGCCATCTGTCCTATTTTCTCTTCTAAGGTCATATCAGAAACTATGGCTTCTGCTTTTTCCTTAATATCTTTAGTATAAAGATTTTGTCCCATAATATTTATATTTACAAATATTGCCATTACTATTAGTATGTTTTTCTTCATTCTACCTATACACTTTTATTCTATACCAAAATTTTCTATCATTTCTAAACACATCCTACTGTTATGGTAAGGACATTTCCAGAAACCTGCTTTATCTTCTTTTTTATTAACATTACCATCAGGTAAACGACTCCAATACCACTCTCCCTTTACATCATCAACTATTTCTTTTTCAATATACTCCCACAAATTGCAAGCTATATCCTTATAGGTGTTATTTCCGCTGTATTTATATGCATACATAAATCCTACTACGCCTTCAGCTTGAACCCACCAATGCCTTTCACTATCCAAAGTGTTTTTTTTAATTTCATAAGCTAAACTACCATCAGGTAAAAGTCCCTTTTGTGCTGAATTAGCTAAGTTCAAACTATTCACTAACACTTTGTTTTTAATTTCTTGATTAGATAAAACTTCGGCTGCCTCTAATAATAACCAAGAAGATTCAATGTCATGACCAAAAGAGATCATCTCTGATTTTACTGTCCAATTTTCATCAAAAAAAAGATTCTGATAAAAACCATCTCTATTTATTATTTTTTCACAGAAGAGAGAAACAAGGTCAGTTTGTGCATTATACAATTCAGGACTTTTCCAAATATGTAATAAATTAGTATAAGGCTCTAAAATATGAAGATGGGTATTCATTGATTTTTTTTCATTAGCGTCCTTTTCACTTAATCGCATATCT
The DNA here is from genome assembly GCA_012518235.1 of Bacteroidales bacterium. GTDB lineage: Bacteria > Bacteroidota > Bacteroidia > Bacteroidales > Bacteroidaceae > Bacteroides_E. The sequence goes on along the minus strand of JAAYSY010000166.1, from coordinate 5,677 downwards.
GATATAGGAGACCAGTCAGCTTGAAAGGCTTCAAAATACCCACCGTTAACTTTGTCCTTATACCGTTCTATTGTTTCAAAGAACTCTATAGATAACTTTAAGGCTTCATTATCCCCTGTTGCTCTAAAGTATTCACTGAAAGCATAAAGAGTAAAACCTTGGGCATAAGTTTGTTTCTTAGAGTCTACAACTCTTCCCTTATTATCGAGTTCCCAAAAAACTCCACCATAATTATCATCTATAAAATATTCTTTAATATAATTATATGCTCGTTTTGCTATCTCTAAGTAAATAGAATTCTTTAATACCCTATAAGCTGCTGAAAAGGTCCATAATATGCGTGCATTTAAGACGATTCCTTTAGTTGCTTTTTTATCTAACGTCCCCATACCATCAATACGTCCATAGAATCCACCATTATCTAAATCCAGCATTTGGTTTATCCAGAAGGGTAAAATATTCCCCTCTATTTCTTGTCTAAATCCTTTCATTCTCCTTTTCTCTTTAATTCAAGACTTGTAGTAACTTCTTCAAGTTTATTCTCTGTTAATGGATAAAAAGAGATAAGAACTACAGATAAAAAAGCTCCTATAGCAGGTAACCAACTTAACATTAAACGTATTCCTGTTTGAGCTTCAATAGTTTGTACTGTATTTGCTTCAAAACCAAAATAAGCCAACAACCAACCTGTTAAAGCTCCACCTAATGACCATCCTATTTTCTGAGACATTGATGACGAGGAAAAAATCAAGCCAGTTGCTCTATGGCCAGTTTTCCACTCAGAATAATCAGCAATATCTGCATACATGGACCAAAGCAAGGGAAATATACTACCAGCACACATACTAATTAAGACCTGTAATAATAACATTAGTAAAATATTGTGCTTATCAATATAATAAAAAGTGATACTTAATAATGTAGCAATAAACATAGCTACTAAAAAAGTTTTCCTCTTTCCTATTTTATTTGAAATAGGTGTTACAAACAGAATCCCCACAATATTTGCTCCTTGACCAAGTACTAAATATAATGTAGTTAACGATAATGCTGACCCTAAAAAATTATACGTTTCCGGAGCAATAGCATAATACTTAAAGTAATAAACTGCGGCACCATCTCTTATCGAATTAAATATAAGAGCAGCAATACCCGCTCCTAACAATATCCACCAGGGCTTATTCTGAAATAGATCTTTAATATCCTCTTTTAATGGTGTCTTCACTTTACTTAAAGGCTTAACTCTTTCTTTAGTCCAAGAAAATGTACAAAGAAACAGGAGCACTGCAATAACAGCAAAAACTATAGCTGCCAAAGACCAGCCCTTTGCAGGATTCTCTCCATCATTCCCAAAAAAAGCAACTAGTGGCTCTATTAAGGCTAAAGCAAGAATACTACCCAGGAAAGCAAAGATCATACGATAAGAGGATAGTGATGTCCTTACTTTAGGATTAGAAGACATAACACCTAATAAAGATGCATAAGGAACATTGATAAGGGAATACACCATCATCATAAGTGTATAAGTTATATAAGCATAAACAATTTTTCCAGTGGTACTAAAATCTGGAGTTGTAAAAGTTAAAACTCCAAGAATACCAAAAGGTACAGCTACAAAAAGAAGATAAGGTCTAAACTTCCCCCATTTAGTATCAGTTCTATCACTAACAATTCCAACTACTGGATCAAAAAAAGAATCCCATACTCTAGTTATTAAAAACATGGTTCCGACTACTCCTGCTTCTATTCCAAAAACATCGGTATAAAAAAACAATAAATACATACCAAAAAGTTTCCAAAACATTGAAGAAGCAGCATCCCCTAAACCATATCCTATCTTTTCCTTTATAGTAACACTTGACTTTCCCATAATTAACCTTCAAATAATTATCTTAAAATATTCTTATTTGTTCTCTTTTTCTATATTCAAATTCTTTTCTATTATTTTACTTAAACGATAAACAGATGTCTTAGATCTATATCCATCCTCTCCTGTTTTAATACAATAATCTAATAACCTTTCAATAGTTGAAGTAGCCACATGCATACGTGTATCTGATGAGGCATAATAAATAAACACTTTTCCTTTTTCGTCTACAATCCATCCATTAGAGAATAAAACATTAGATACATCACCCACTCTTTCTATTTTACTAGGAGCCATAAAATATCCTGCAGGCTCTGCAATAAGCTTGCTAGGGTCATCTAAATCCGTTAGGTATAGATATAATACATAACGAAGACCTGCAGCACAATTCCTCACACCATGAGCTAAATGCAACCACCCCTTCTCTGTTTTAATAGGATGAGGTCCTTCTCCATTTTTTGCCTCTTTAATTGTATGATAGTACCGTAAATTAATTATTTTTTCCTCTTTAATTTCAGCATTTGTTATATCATCAATTAAAGCCCAACCAATTCCACCACCACTACCTGTATCTATAAATCCATCTTGTGGTCTAGTATATAAAGCATATTTTCCATTCACAAACTCAGGATGCAATACCACATTTCGTTGTTGACTTGAAGATTTTAAGTCAGGTAGTCTATCCCATTTTACGAAATCTTTAGTCCTTACGATTCCTGCAGCGGCTACTGCTGATGATAAATCACCTAACTCAGCATTTGGATCTTTTCTCTCAGTGCAAAAAACTCCATAAATCCAACCATCCTCATGTGCTGTTAAACGCATATCGTAAACATTTACATCTGGATTTTCATTTTCTGGTAATGAAATCGGATAATCCCAAAACTTAAACTGGTCTACTCCGTTCGGACTTTCTGCTATAGCAAAAAAAGATTTGCGATCATAACCTTCCACACGAACAACCAACATATATTTACCATTCCATTTTATTGCTCCCGCATTAAATGTACAGTTAATACCAAATCTCTCCATAAAATAGGGATTTGACTTTGAACACAAATCATACCTCCAAAATACAGGAGTATGATCTGCTGTAATAATAGGATATTTATATCGTTCAAATACTCCATTACTTGGAAGCACAGGTTCATTTTTACGGTTTACTAATTGAACATAGGCATCTATAACCTCTTTTTTTCTTTTATTAAATATTGTTTCCATTTATATATATTATTTATTCACGTCTAATACTTCTCTAAAAATTCGCATTGATTCATCGTAAAACTCTTTACCAACACTATGTCCATGATTAGGAAAAGCCATCCATTTTTTCTGTGATTGAACTTGATTGTATGCAGCAAAGTTTATATGAGGAGGACAAACTTCATCTTGTACTCCAATACCCATTAAAACAGGACACTTTATCCATGAGGATAGGTTTTTTATATCAAAATAAGAAAGCACACTATAAACCTTCTCCCACGTCATACTAGGAGTTTTATCAAGATAATCTTTGATGTCTTTTTTAGGCCAAGGAACAATTCTAAAATAATCTCTATAGTCAGATAAAAAAGGAATACTAGGAGCGGCAACCTTAACCCGAGAATCTAACGCTGCAGCAACAAATGATAAAGCTCCCCCTTGACTACCTCCTCGCACTCCTATTCGAGATTCATCTAGCTCCGATCGACTACAAACAAAATCAATAGCTCTTACTACGTCTAAGAATGCTCCTCGATAATAATAGGATTCCTTACTATCTAAACCATAAGTTATCCAAGTCCCAAATTTAGAGTTCTTCTCATTTAAACCTTGACCTCGAATAGAAAGAACAAAATGAGCAAATCCATCCCATTCTCTATTGGGTAAATATGGTGCTGAACCATACCCCATATACTCAACAATTACTGGATGTTTTCCTTTTTTATTGGGTTGAGCATAGTAGCCTTGTATTAATTCTGAACCAAAAGATCTCATGGTTACTAAATAAATATTGTATTCACTAGTAGATTCTTTTTCTAAATAAGTCAACTGATAATCGGGTGCGATTTTAGATAACTCTAGTAAATTAGCCTCCCAAAATTCTCTAAGATCTGTTTTGTTATCCTTTTTTGAATCTATTTTTTCAGGTTCATAACCCAAATTGAAAGACTGGTTCACCACATCTTCTCCGTTATAAACAAACTTTACATTACATCGATAAAATCCAGGAGAAAGATTAGAAAACATAAATTGTTCATTACTACTTTCTTTTTTATTAATAGTTATAGGAACAACATATTCTTTTATAAACCTATAGTCATCAGTAGATAATGAAACGATTAGGTTACCCTTAATTTTCCTTTTATTCATATTTTGAACACCGACATTAAAAGACAAAGGTTCATCTCCGAAAAAGATATAATTGTGTGATGCTACATCCACATTTAAGCTTACTTTATCCTTTATTTTTGCTGGAGTTAAAATAACCCTATTTCTATCTAAAAACCCACCAGTACTCCAACCATCGTGAAACTTTATAGCTAAAATATTCTCATTATTAAGCTCTTCTTTTTTCAGGAAAAAAGTGTACTCTCTTTCATTATCACTATATCCCATAAAATTATCAGGAAAATCCCCTGTTTTACCAATCATTCTTCCATTGAAATAAACCTCTTCGCATGCGGCAAAACGTCCCAAATTTAAAACTACAGCCTCAGAATTCTTAAGAGCTATTTTCATTTCAGAGTTAAAAGAAAAAGACGTTCTATACCAACCATACCCCTTTTCTGTTTTTAGTTCTTGATCAGAAAGTAAAGAGTTAGTAAAAGCACTAGTCCAATCAGATTCTTTAAGTTCTTCTATAGCCCACAACCTACTATCTCCCTCTCCTGCTCTAAAACTCCACTCAAATGGTAGTATTTGTTCTATATACTCTTCTTTATAAACAGTAGCGCTACAACTCAAAAAATGCAGCATTACTACGCACAAAAAACAAAACCTATTCATCCTTATATTTATTCCTTAATACATTTCGACAATAAACACCCCATTCAGTTAAATCTCTCTCTTCCCAATTAGATACTTTGTCAACTCTATCATTTACCATTGAACAACTCTCCTTTTTATTCGATATAGACCAAGCGATCCAACTTAAGTTATTATTAGTAGCCCACATTATCCATTTATTCCACTCTTTATAATCTAGTTCTCCATCTCCGCTTGCTTCCATAGCAGCACACTCAGAAATAAATAATGGAATATTTTTATCTAAAGCATAATTAGCTTTTTTCCTTAAGTCTTCTCTATGTGTACCAGCATAATAATGTAAAGAATACATTAGATTATTATACCCTACGATAGGATCATCAGCAACTGCATCTACATCTTGACTCCAATGTGGAGACCCTACTAAAATAATATTCCTTTTATCTATCGCCCTTATAGCATCAATTACTTCTATTGAGTATTTTTTTACTTCAGACCAATCTTGATCTTCTGGTTCATTAAATATCTCATAAATAATATTAGGATAATCTTTATATTGCTTTGCAATCCTTGTAAAAAAACAAATAGCGTTCTCTAAATCTATAGAATGAGTGTGCCAATCAACAATTACATAAACTCCATTTTTTATTGAAGCATCTACCACTTCCTCTATGCACCGAAAAGCAAAAGCAGGATTATCTACAAAACCACCTTCAGGTTCAACACCACTAGCAGCTCTAATAACATCACAATTCCAATCACGACAAAGCCAATCTATTGTTTCTTCTTCATAATAATGAGACCACCAGTTGTGCCAACCTAAGCTGACTCCTCTTAAAACCG
>JAAYSY010000165.1 GCA_012518235.1 Bacteroidales bacterium | reverse complement strand
TGTTGTTTACACAAAGCCGAGAGTGGATATCCACTCTTTATCTGGCTGATAATATTCAATTTCTTTTCAAATGAATGTCGCATAATGAAAGTGCACCTCAAAAGTTTTGTGTCTAACTTTTGGGGTGCACTTCAAATTTTTATTCTTTAAATTAATCTATTTCTCTTCAGATAACGAGTTCTAAAATTGAAAGTTATCCTCTACATATTTTATAAAAGCCTTATTTACCAGCTTAACTCCTCCCTGTGTTGGATAATCCCCACTAAAATACCAGTCTCCAGTATGATTAGGGCAAGCCTCTAATAATCCTTGTAAAGGTTGGAAAACCACCTCTATCTCAGCATGGATATCATCAGGTCTTAAAAGTTCTACCATCTTTTGAGATAATTCTTCATCAGTAAAAGGAGCATAAATCTCTTTTACTGCATTGATCATCTCACTCTTAGGCTTATTTAGTTGTTCTTTGGCCTTTCTGTAAGCCGTTTCAATGATATACTTCATATCTTTCTCCTTCAACAACTCGATGGCAGAGCGAAATATGACCAATTCATCCATACTACACATATCAATACCATAATAATCTGGATAACGTATTTGCGGAGAAGAAGAAACAATAACTATTTTTTTGGGAGCCAATCGATCTAATATCCCCAAGATACTTTGACGTAGCGTTGTTCCTCTAACAATACTATCATCTATAATAACTAAGTTATCAGTATAAGCAACTAAGCTACCATAAGTAACATCATAAACGTGAGCAGCCCAATCATTACGAGTATTTCCTTCTGCAATAAATGTGCGAAGTTTTATATCTTTTATAGCTACCTTTTCACTTCTTATTCGTTTCGAAAGTATTTCCTTTAATTCCTCTACTGTAGGTGTATGACCTAAAGCATGAATTTCCTTAGCTTTCTTCTCATTCAAGTATTTATCTAACCCTTGAAGTAAACCATAGTAAGCAACTTCTGCTGTATTGGGAATAAAAGAGAAAACGCTATTATTAACATCATAATTTATTGCTTTCAAAATAGTAGGCACTAATTTTTCCCCTAGCAATTTTCTCTCATTATAAATATCTATATCATTTCCTCTAGAGAAATAAATGCGCTCAAAAGAACAAGCTTTTTTCTTTTGTGGTTCGTTAATCTGCTTAAGGCGTAAATCACCTGCTTGATTAATTAAAAGAGCTTGTCCGGGCTCGACTTCATGAATCATATCAGCAGAAACATTGAAAGCGGTCTGAATAGCAGGTCGCTCAGATGCAACTACTATTACTTCATCATCTTTATACCAATGTACTGGACGTATTCCCCAAGGATCTCTTAAGGTAAAAACCTCACCACTCCCTGTCAAGCCACTAACCACATAACCACCATCCCAATCTCCACTAGATGAGGTTAAGACGTTAGCAATATCAATATGAGTTTCGATATACTTTGTTATATCTTGTCCAGTTAATCCTTTTTCTTTCTCTGCAATTTGATACACTCGTTCCACTTCTCTATCTAGGCGATGTCCCATTTGCTCTAAAAGGATATAAGCATCGGTATATACACGTGGATGCTGACCAATAGATGTAATACTAGAAAATATTTCATCTAAATTAGTCATCATAAAATTACCACAAATGGCTAAGTTTTTGGCACGCCAATTATTTCGACGTAGGAAAGGATGAACATATGATATACCAGACTTGCCTGAAGTTTCATAACGTAAATGACCTAAATAAACTTCTCCCACAAAAGGCACAGTTCCTAAGGCATAATCTAAATCGTGCAATTTCTCAGGAGGCACTCCGTTAAATTTACCATGTATTGTATTAAAAATTTGAGAAACTGCATCAGGTCCTAACTCTCTTTCTCTAAAAAGATATTCTTCACCTGGCTTAGTTCTCAACTTTAAACAAGCAACACCTGCACCATCTTGACCTCGATTGTGTTGTTTCTCCATCAACAAATACAAACGATTAAGTGCATACATCCACGTTCCATACTTCTCTTGATAATATTCAAGAGGCTTCAATAAACGAATCATGGCTATGCCACATTCATGCTTTAATTCTTCCATTGTTGTAGTTTGGACATTTTTAATCTAGGAATTTAAGCGATTTCTTAAATTCAACACAAAAGTAATAGAATTATGCGTCTTAAAGACTATATCTGATTAGTTTTTTAAAGACAATAACTACATAAAGAGGAATATGAAAGAAGTATTGAATTTATGGTAACAAGATGGAAATCTTATAGATAAGATAATTAGAAATCTATGAACTAAAATAATAGAAAATAAAATGGAATTGACCAAACTCTTTAAAAAATAAAATCCACAACTACATAATTAATATAATTAGCAGTTGTGGATTTCTTTGTTGTATTGTTTCCTCTTTTGTTAAATTATCATTTGGAATTCATCTTTATCTATATCACCTTCCAAATAATATACTTACTTCTCATCTTCTCAGTTAAATATCAAGATAGGATGTAAGTTCTTCAGCAGAGATGTTTTTGGCTATAATTTTACCATTTACATCTAATAAATAGTTTGCAAATCCATTTTTCAACTTAAAACGTTTGTATAGTTTGGATTGCTGACCTGCTGTTTCAACAAAACAGTTAGGCGTAACTATCTGATCTTTTCTCACCGTCTCTTCAAAAATTGATTCATAATCATCAAACGAGACTGATACTAGGGTTACATTGTTACTATGAGCTGATGACTTTAGTACGTTATTCAAACTTATATTTTGAACCCTCGATAACGCGTCATAACTAGCCCAAAAACTTAGCAATACATATTGACCTCTTAATTCTTTTAGGTCTATTGATTGCTCTTTTACTATAGTTTCGATTTTAAAATCTGGGGCTATATCCCCCACATTCAAACCACTTGTGGGTTTGTCTTTTTCTATAAAAGAAGTCAAGGAACAAAGTAGTAATACAACAAAAATCCATTTTACATGTTTCATGTAATTCGGTTTTAGTTAATACCATTCGGGGCTGTGTTCAACAGCGATTTCTCCCGAAACATTACCTGTGTAGACCTTCATAACAAGCACATCTTGTTACAGTTACAGGTCTATTTTTCAGAAATCAGGTGCAAAGGTAAGGAATAAATATACCTATTTCCAAAAATATTAAAGACTTTCTTACAAAAACAACTCTTTTTCAATGTTATTTAGCAGATTATCAGGTATTTTTCACTACTTTTGCACATCTTAAAACAATAATGAATAGGCATGGATATATCGCCCAATGAATTAATTTTAATGCGTATTACTGGTGAAGACCGACCGGGTCTAACCGCCTCTGTTACTGGTGTATTAGCTAAATATGATGCTACAATATTAGATATTGGACAGGCTGATATTCATAATACACTTTCTTTAGGTATTCTTTGTAGAACCCATGAGAAAAAATCAGGTTTTATGATGAAAGACCTTTTATTTAAAGCTTCAGAACTTAATGTTAGTGTACGCTTCTACCCTATATCAAAAGAAGAATATGAGCGTTGGGTAGGAATGCAAGGAAAAAATCGCTATATTTTGACCTTATTAGGACGAAAACTAACAGCACGTCAAATCAATACAGCTTCGCATATAATTGCCGAACAAGGTCTTAATATTGATGCCATAAAAAGGCTGACAGGACGAATGCCATTAGATGAGAAGAAAGCAAATATCCGATCGTGTATTGAGTTTTCTGTTCGTGGTACTCCACGCGATAGAATTGAAATGCAAGAAAAATTAATGTCTCTGTCTCGTGATCTTGAAATAGACTTTTCATTTCAATTAGACAATATGTATCGTCGCATGCGTCGATTGATTTGTTTTGACATGGATTCTACTTTAATCAAAACGGAAGTAATTGATGAGTTAGCTGTTAAAGCAGGAGTTGGAGATCAAGTTAAAGCAATTACGGAAAAAGCTATGCGAGGCGAAATTGATTTTAATGAAAGCTTTATTCAGCGGGTTGCTCTCTTAAAGGGATTAGATGAATCCGTATTAAAAGAAGTAGCCGAAAATCTACCTATAACCGAAGGTGTAGATCGTTTAATGTATGTGCTGAAAAAATATGGCTATAAAATAGCTATACTTTCAGGCGGATTTACTTATTTCGGTGAATACTTACAAAGTAAATACGATATTGATTATGTATATGCTAATGAGCTTGAAATTGTAGATGGTAAATTAACGGGAAAACATGTAGGAGATATTGTTGACGGAAAAAGAAAAGCAGAACTATTACAACTTATTGCTCAAGTAGAAAGAGTGGATATAGCACAAACAATAGCCGTAGGTGATGGTGCTAATGATTTACCAATGTTAGGTACTGCTGGGTTAGGCATTGCTTTTCATGCTAAACCCAAAGTAGTAGCCAACGCCAAACAATCCATAAATACTATAGGACTAGATGGAGTTCTATACTTTTTAGGATTTAAGGATTCTTATTTAGATGAACAAGGAAGGTTTTAATAAACCAACTTGCTATAACAATTAAAACAGACATATGAAATTTTTAGATTTAGATCTTCACGAAAGTATCTTAGAGGGATTAGATGCAATGAACTTTGAACAATGTACTGAAGTTCAAGAAAAAGCAATTCCTGAAATATTAAAAGGACACGATATTATTGCTGTCGCTCAAACAGGTACAGGCAAAACAGCTGCGTTTGTTCTTCCTATTTTACACTTATTAAATGAAGAAACTAAGTCTAAAGGGGTGCGATGTATCATTATGTCTCCCACAAGAGAATTAGCACAACAGATTGATCAAGAAATGCAGGGCTTTGCCTATTTTTCTTCTGTTTCTAGTGTACCTATTTATGGAGGTAGTGATGGTGTGGCATTCGAACAGCAAAAGAAAGGATTAACTAAAGGTGCTGATGTAGTTATTGCTACTCCTGGTAGACTCTTAGCACACATCAACTTAGGTTATGTTGACTTATCAGATGTTTCTATATTTGTTCTTGATGAAGCAGATAGAATGCTAGATATGGGATTTCATGAAGATATAATGGCAATTGAAAAGTTATTACCTAAAAAAAGGCAGACCCTATTATTTTCGGCAACAATGCCTGATAAAATACACACTTTAAGTCGTGATATTCTTCATAATCCAACTGAGATTAAACTAGCTGTATCTAAACCTGCAGAGAAGATTCTACAAGCGGCTTATGTTTGCTATGATAATCAAAAGATAGAAATCATTAAAGACTTGTTTAAAAATGAGCAACCTAAACGAACTTTAATTTTTGCATCTACTAAAAATAAAGTAAAAGAGATAGCACAAACTCTAAATCAACTGAAACTACATGCTACGGAAATGCACTCTGATTTAGATCAAGATCAACGTGAAAGGAATATTAGAGATTTCAAATCAGGGGCTATTCAACTTTTAGTTGCTACAGACATCGTATCAAGGGGTATTGATATTGAAGACATTCGCTTAGTGATAAACTTTGATGTACCTAATGATACAGAAGACTACGTTCATAGAATAGGTAGAACCGCTAGAGCCAACAATGATGGAGTAGCATTAACATTTATCAGTCCTAGTGAACAAAGTTCTTTTGCTCAGATTGAAGAGTTCTTAGAAGAGGAAATATTTAAGATTCCTTTGCCTGAAACAGTAGGCAATGCTCCTGAATATTCTCCAGAAAGGAAAACTAATAACAAAAGGAGAAAATCGGCAAACAAAAGTCGAAACAAATCTTACAATAGAAAAAAAGGTAAAAGAAGAGATTAGAATTTAGTCTATATAACTAGACTGGCTAACTTAATAACTGATAGGTTGTAATGTTAGTTCCTTATCGAAGCTAATTGTTATTTTGATTAGGTTACAAACCACACTTTCAGGAATACATACCGAAGCTAAATAATGATATCCTTTACTATCTACACCTAAAAAATCCATATCAGACAAAATAGATTGATTATAAAAGTCCTCTTCCATTAAATCTTTGAATAACTCTTTAGTTATATCTTGAGCATATAACGATTTAGCTCCATCGTACACACAGATATGGATTACATTATCAAAATAGACTAGTTCCTGACTGAGTCCTTCTTCGGTATACATAGTTTTAGATACTTTTATTTGAGAGGGGTTAATATAAACGTAACCTCTATAGCGAGTATCCTTATAATACACAACACTGTCTTTTTGAACAACAGATGTATAAGTTGGAATTGGATCAGCTACCTTAGTAGTAAAAAACACACTATCTAGGTCATTTTCTGAACGATATAACTTTACTAATTCATCAGATAGAGAGTGAAACCAAAATCGAAACTTTGTTAAATGATCAATTCCATACGATAACTTCTCATGTCCATACATATAAAGACTATCTTTTAGAATCTTAAAATATAAAGGTAGGCTTTGAGAATCAGAAAAATAGAGAGAGTCACCTTCAATCATAAATAATGGCATATCAGTATCATCATCAACCCAGATACCTTGAAGCATTTCTTTCGCTTCAAAATCCTCAGATAATGTAGTTGCTTTACTTTCAGAAGCTCTTTTATTTTCACAACCTCCACAGGCAACAAACAAAAATAATATTATAATTATAATTAGTGATTCTCTCATAATTCGATTTTAAGTAAATACAATCAACCTTTACCAACAAAAAGTACAAAGTCTATTTATTAACTCTAATTATTTTCCAATACAATGATAAACAAACCCTAGTTCTGTAAGTTCTTTCTTATCATAAATATTTCTGCCATCAAAAACAACAGGATTAGTCATTGATTTTTCTAAAACACCCCAAGATGGTAATCTAAACTCTTTCCATTCAGTTAATAGAAATAGAGCATCTGCATCAAGAGCCGCATCGTATGGATCACGAGCATAATACACTTTATCTCCAATTCTTCTCTTGCATTCTTCCATCGCAGCAGGATCAAAAACTCTTAACTTACAATTAGATTCTAATAATAAATCAATTAGGGTTAATGAAGGTGCTTCACGCATATCATCCGTTTCAGGTTTAAATGATAAGCCCCAAATAGCTACTACTTTATTTTCTATAGCTCCTTTAAAATGTTCCTTAAACTTATCAAATAATATTCTTTTCTGATCCTCATTCACATCATCTACTGCTTTTAGCACACGCATTTCATAATTATTTTCTTCAGCTGTACGAATTAAAGCCTTAATATCTTTAGGAAAACAAGAACCACCATAACCAATACCAGGATATAGAAATTTACGGCCAATGCGCATATCAGAACCTATTCCCTCACGCACCATATTTACATTTGCTCCTACAATTTCGCACAAATTAGCCACATCGTTCATGAAACTAATACGAGTAGCTAACATAGAATTTGCAGCATACTTTGTCATCTCTGCCGAAGGTATATCCATGAAAATAACACGGAATTTATTCAATAATATCGGCTTATATAAGCGAGTCATTATCGCTTTAGCTTTTTCGGACTCCACCCCTACTACAACTCGATCAGGACTCATAAAGTCGGGAATTGCATTTCCTTCTTTAAGAAACTCAGGATTAGAAGCTACATCAAAATCGACTTCAATTTGCCTCTTATTTAATTCTCCTTCAATGGTACTACGAACTTTAAAGGAAGTTCCTACAGGAACTGTGCTTTTGGTCACTACAAGATGATACTTATCAATATGTTGACCTATAGTCCGTGCAACTTGAATAACACTCCTTAGGTCGGCACTACCATCTTCATCAGGAGGAGTCCCCACAGCTATAAACACAACGGTTACATCATTCAAACTATCAGCTAAAGATGTTGAAAAATGTAATCTTCCAGCATTTACATTTCTTTTAACTAATTCCTCTAACCCATTTTCATAGATTGGAATAATACCCTTACCTAGTTGATCAATACGTTCTTCATTGATATCAATGCAAGTAACATCTAGTCCCAGCTCAGCAAAACATGTTCCTGTTACTAAACCTACATATCCTGTTCCTACAATAGCTATTTTCATAATACTTTATTTGTCTTTTTTCAAGAAAAATACTCAGCCTCTTTAAACGAGGGTGCTACTTTATCTTTCTCTGATAACACTAAATTAAAATCAGCAATTGGCCAATCAATTTTCAGATCATGATCCGAAAATAAAATTGAAGCCTCAGATTCTGGAGCATATAGATTATCTACTTTATAACTAAAGATTGCCTCTTCACTTAATACTAAATATCCATGTGCAAATCCTCTAGGTATAAATAGTTGACGCTTATTCGCTTCACTTAACTCCATACTTATATGTTTTCCAAATGTTGGGGAGTTAAGTCGTAAATCTACAGCTACATCTAACACGCTTCCAGTAATTACACGGACTAACTTAGCCTGACTATGTATCCCCCTCTGATAATGGAGACCTCGTAAAACACCAAATGATGACTTGGCTTCATTTTCTTGTACAAAATCCACAGCACCTATATTTTCTGCAAATTGCTCTTTTCTATACGATTCAAAAAAATAACCCCTACTATCTTTGTGAATCTTCGGTTCTATCAACCAAACTCCATCAATCTCAGTCTGTGTATAATGCATGTTGTATTATGTATTTCGATTCTTCTTTCACAAAATTAAAACTTAATTTAGACTTTTAGATTAAAAACTGCATAATCTTACAAAACAAAGCTACTGCTTTTAGCTTTAAAAAACTCTTCCAATCATAAAAAACCTTTAAATATATTTCATTAAATAGTGGTAAATAATCATTTATTCTACTATTTTTGCAGTAATGAATGAATTATCTAGACATATAGAAGTATTATTATTTGAGAATGATTGTGTAATAATCCCAAACTTTGGTGGATTTGTTACACATTATACTCCCTCTAAACGAGATGTTAAGGAAAATCTATTTATTCCTCCTACTCGAGTTATAGGTTTTAACGACCAACTAAAATTGAATGACGGATTATTAGTACAATCTTTCATGTCTGTTTATAACACTAGTTTTTCTGATGCTTCAAAAATGATTGATAAAGAAGTTGAGAAGATTAAAGAAAAGCTGTTTGAAGAAGGTAAAGTAGAATTTCCAAACATAGGAGAGTTATATTATACTATAAATGGTTCTTATGAATTTCAATCTCATAACAATAAACTGATCACACCATCTCTTTATGGCTTAGATACATTTGAAATTCTTGAATTATCTGATTTACCTAAACAAACTACACTCAGCGTAAAACGCATTGAGGATAAGAAAAACTACAATATTAGTATTAATCGAACCGCAATAAAAATGGTTGCTTCTATAGCAGCTGTAATTTTCTTGTTTTTCTTTTTTACTACCCCAATAGAAAACACAGATATAGTAGAAGGCAATTATGCCCAACTTTCATTTACTGACTTATTAAATAGTGCTGGAGAAAAACCTCTTACACTAGCACTAATAAATGTTAATCAAGACAATAAGAAAAAAACAGAGGCTAAAAGAAATCAACCTATAAAAACGAGAGAAATAAAAGTCCCTCAATTTGATAAAGTAAACGCTCCCACTAATGAAAAAGCAGAAAGTGTTTCTGAAACCATAGTTGCAGCAGAAGTAAAGGCTACCTCTACAGCTAACAACCAAGAGGTTAAAGAAGTCCAAAAGGAAGAAACAACAACAGCAACACAACCTAGTTACCACGTTATTGTGGCCAGTTGTATTCCTCTAGAAGATGCCCAAAAAGAAGTTTCTAAATTAAAAGAAATGGGATATAGTGAGGCTCAGATCATCCATAAAGGAGAAAAAATAAGAATAAGTATTCTAAATAACACTATTAAAGAAGAGGCTTATAAAGAGTTGAATAAAATTCGATCGAATGAAAAATTTTATGATGCTTGGATATTCACTTACTAATAAAAGTTTTTTTCTCCTTCATTTTAATATTAATAAATAACTCACTAAACATTTAGCGCATTATAAACCTAATGTCCCCGTTATTTATATTTATATCAGATATACTTTAGTTTCTATTAGACATCTGCAACCCCACCAAAGGACTAACTCTCTATTTTAGAAAACAAATTTGGTCAGTTGAATAAAATAAAAAACCAAGATTATTCTTTTAGAGACAAATCCTCTAGGAGCTTATATATTTGAGGTATTAAGGGTGTAACCCCATCATTGACAATAATAAAATCCGCATGCTCTTTTTTCTTTTCATCATCTAGCTGACGAGAAAATCGACTTTCAACGGTCTCTTTTGAAACTCTATCGCGCTTCATTGTTCGCTCAATGCGAAGTTCTTTAGGTGCATATACCAATACTACATAATCTACATCTACAACAAACCCCGCTTCTATTAAAATAGCCGATTCTATAGCAACATATTTTGTAGGCTGTAACTCTGCCCAACTCTTAAAATCTTTCTTTACGCAAGGATGGATAATACTATTAATACGCTGAGCATTGGCAGCAGAAGCAAATAAATAAGTAGCTAATTTTTTTTTATCAATAGAATCATTGAAAAACAAATCCTTTCCTAAAAGATTGGTTAACTCTTTCCTTATTAATACGTCTTCTATTGTCAACCTCTTAGCTTCAGTATCTGAATCATAAATAGGAATGCCAATAGTAGATAAAATATTAGCAACTAAACTTTTGCCACTACCCATTCCACCTGTCAAACCAATTTTAATCTTCTTCATCCTCTTTTTGCTCTATTGCTATTTTCTCAATTAAAAAGTCAATACGATCTGGAGAGATTCTAACATTCTGTACACCATCAGGAATAACTGATAACTTTAACCCATATTTTTCATTACTCCCTAATTCAAGTAATTCACCATAAGGAACAGCAATACTAAAATCCGTCTCATTAATGGATTGGAATTGTTTTAACCCCAATTGAAAAGTTACATCGACTTTTGCAGGAAAAGTACGTAAGATTTTATCCTCAGGAAAACCCACACCCATTAAAGGAACAACTACTGTTTTTTCAGTATATAAATCAACTAAAAATGAGGCTTCTGTTTGATCTGGAATAAACTTAGCTCCTTGCACATTTAATAATGATATTTTATAATTAAGGGTATCCTTAATATTCGTAATGTCTAGAACTTCCGAGTAAGCTGCTGTTATAGTATCTAATATATCCTTTGGAGCATAAACTAAAGCCGAATCAGGTGTTAATAAAGTATCGGTTATGTAATATTGTGGATTGGATTTAATATTTCCTTGCAAAGTGATAGGAACTTTCTTGCGTTCTCCATGTGAATAAACATAGCTTAATGTGTCTGGAGATATAGATAAAAGCTTAGACGATGCACTTAATTGATTTAAGATAGATTGTTGAAATTCTGTACTAGGAATTCTAACACTATTACTAATGTTATTAGCTGCAAAAGAAGTAAAATCAACAGAAATTGGATAGAAATTTTTACCTACTTTATAATTTAATAAAGCCGTTCCTTTGTCTTTTACTTTAATTTTAAGACTATTAACAGGTTCAACAGTCAAGACCACATCATTAGGGATGTTTTTTAAGCGAACAGGAATATTAATAATGGTTTCATAATCCTCATAAAGAGTACGCAATAACCAAAAACCACTGGCCATAAAAAAGAAAAATAAAAAGATAAAGAACTGCTTACTCTGATCACTGGTAAAAAAGTTCCTTATCTTTCTTAATGTTCGTAAATAAATAGATTTTATGTTTCTTTTGTTAAACATAATCCTATAATTACTTATTTCTTTTGTTGCTCTGCTATCTCACTAGCATCGGGATAAACAGAGTTTTTATCTATAAGTATTTTCACATTAGAGTCAATCTCTAATACGATTTTATTATCTTCAATAGACTTTATTCTTCCATAAATTCCTCCAGCAGTAATAACCTTTTGATTTACTTCTAGTGTTTTACGGAAATTAGCTATTTCTTTTTGTTTTTTGTTTTGTGGACGTATCATGAAGAAGTACATAATAGCAAACATTGCAATTAACATAATCCACATCATACTACCACCACCTCCTGCAGGAGCTTGTAACAATACGGTCATTAAATTCATAGTTGATTAATTTAATATTATAATTCGTTATTCAATTTTAAAATAAAAACATCTTCTTAAAGATAAGACTTATTTTTTGTTTTTATTCTTTTCAATCTTATTTTCTCTTATTAATTGTTTAACGATACCATCTAATGCACCATTAATAAAAGAACTACTTTTACTTGTGCTATACGTTTTAGATATTTCCACATACTCATTTAGTGAAACACTCACTGGAATATCAGGAAATTTTAAGATCTCAGCTAAAGCACATTGCATTATTACGACATCCATAAGTGCTATACGATCAAAATCCCAGTTTTTGGTGTTTTCCGTAATAAGTTCTTTATAATAATCGTCATCAAGTACAGCTTCTTTAAGTAGATTACAAGCAAATTGCTCATCTTCAACATCATTATATTGAGGAAGTAATGGCTGATCTTCACCATATCTTTCTCTAAATCGCTTAATTGTTTTCAAAACAAACGTATCTACTATCTCCTTATCATCATTCCAATAGAGACTTTGATCTTCTAGTAGCTCATCTAAAGATTCATTATAGCAAACAAAGTCCTTATATAACTTACGCCATACTTCGCGATCCTCCTCATAAGAGTCTTCTTCAGATTTCATATACTCTTTATAGGTATCCGACTCTATAATTTGGTTATATAATTCTTTAATGAAATCTTGATCGTTTGCCCAACTTCTTTTCTGAGTTTCACTGTATTTTTTCAACTCTTTATTTTCAGCTAATTGAGCTACAAAACGATTCTGAACAAACTTCATATTAGGATTCAACTCTTCTTTAGTAGGAAGATACTTATTCTTCGCCAGATCTTGGCGAACATCAGCATATTTTGTAACCTCTACCATTAATAAAAGAAGATAGTTATACAAATCATAAGCTTTAGACAGACTGAATACTAATTCTTGTTCTGCTTTTTGCAAAAGATACTCTTTGTATTTTTTATTTTTAAGCTGTTCAGTTAATAACTTGGCTTTAGCCTCTTTACCTAACCCTCTAGGTAAAGTTTGCTCTAACTCTTCAATTAACAACTCCTTTGTTTTGTTATCAAAATCTAAATCTGAAATTCTATTTTGATAATAAGCATAAAGAATTTGTAATACTTTAAGACGGATAAGAACTCTATTTATCATATATACTCTAATATACTTTTTTGTAATCTAATACAGATTTGTAATATGGTTACATTAGTCTGCAAAACTACCTATTTTTAGTCAATACTCATAAATTTTTTGAATTTATTTGTCTTCTTGTTCCTTTTCACAGCTTTTCTTTTGTGAGTTGAAAAAAAATATCGATTTTTGATTCCGTTTATAAAAACCGATAAAAATGGAAGAAACGAAAATGAATAGTGGATTAGGTAAAGGAGTGAATAACAGAGATATTTTATTTTCTAAAGCTGTTAAGGCGGGTAAACGTATTTATTATTTAGATGTTAAAGAAAATCGAAAAGGTGATCTTTTTCTAGCGATTACAGAAAGCAAAAAGATAATCACTGGCGAAGGAGATAATACAAAAGTACGTTTTGAAAAACATAAAATCTTTTTATATAAAGAAGATTTTGAAAAGTTCATGAAAGGAATGAACGAAACAATTAATTATATTTATGAAAAAGAAGGCCCCTATGTGCCTCAACATGAAATAACAGACGATCTTTCAGATAGCCCATTAGGGGGTGAAATAGAGATTAACCTTGATTTTTAATGGGTTATACCTTGAATAATCAAAAAAGAAGCTGTATTTTTGCATCCGCTTTAAGACAACATTATTGATGTGTTTGTTTGTACATTACATCGTGTGATGGTGAATTAAGCAGAGAAACTTAATTGTAGAGTAACACAAAATTAAAAAAATGAGAACAGTAACAATTGAAGGAACAACTCGTGTTGTTCCAGAGCATTCTTCTCAAAGAGGAAGAGCATTAAAAGAATTGCGTGAACAAGATTTAGTACCTTGTGTATTATATGGTGGTGAAAAAGTATATCATTTAACTATTCCAGTTAGTGAATTACGCCAAATCGTTTACACCCCACTTGTGTATGTGGTAGACATCAAAATAGATGGAAAAGAAGTTGTAAACTCCATTATGAAAGCTATCCAGTTCCATCCAGTAACAGATAACATCTTACATGTTGACTTTTACGAAATTAACGAAGAAAGACCTATTGAAGTTAGAATTCCTGTAGAGTTAGAGGGATTAGCAGAAGGTGTACGTTTAGGTGGTAAATTAAACTTCCAATCACGTCGATTAATGGTGAAAGGTTTCTATAAGAATATTCCTGAAAGAATCCGTGTTGATATCTCTGGTATGCTTGTAGGTGACACTATTCACGTTGGTGACCTAGAAACTGAAGGGTTCTCAATTGTAGAACCAAAAGAAACAGTAGTTTGTTCAGTGAACGTGGTTCGTACTACAATTACTGATGATGCAGAAGATGACCTACTTGATGATGAAGATGAAGAAGAGGAAGAAGGTGAAACTAATGAAGCAGCTGAAGAATAAATATATTCAATGAAATATTTAATTGTAGGCCTGGGGAATATAGGTAGTGAATACCATAACACCCGCCACAATATAGGATTTATGGTATTGGACGCTTTTGCTAAAGCGTCCAATATTGTTTTTACAGATAGCCGTTATGGGTTTGTTTCTGAAACATCCGTTAGAGGAAGACAACTTACATTGTTAAAACCCTCTACATATATGAATCTAAGTGGTAATGCCGTACGTTATTGGATGCAAAAGAAAAAGATTCCATTAGAAAATGTCTTAATTATTGTAGATGATATAGCACTATCTTTTGGCTCTTTGCGTTTGAAAGGAAAAGGGAGTGATGCTGGTCATAATGGATTAAAACATATTGCTCAAATACTAGGAACACAATCCTACGCAAGACTTCGCTTTGGTATAGGAAATAACTTTCCTCGTGGCGGACAGGTTAATTATGTTTTGAGCCCTTTTGATCCTGAAGAATTAGACTTAATGGATGAGCGCCTTGATGTTGCTGGTGAAATCATTAAAAGTTTTTGCTTAGCAGGAATCAATAATACAATGAACTTATACAATAACAAATAACAATGACTGAAGTACGAATAGATAAATGGTTATGGGCTGTGCGCATATACAAAACTCGCTCTATTGCTGCACAAGCCTGTAAAATAGGAAGAGTAAGTATTGATGGTGTACCTGTAAAACCTGCACGACTAATACGACCTGGCGATATAGTTCAAGTTCGGAAACCTCCTGTAACCTATTCTTTTAAGGTACTTCAAGCTATAGAACAAAGAGTTGGTGCAAAACTTGTTCCCAAGAAAATGAAAAATATAACTCCACCCGAAGAATATGAAATTCTGGAAATGAATCGGATTAGTGGGTTTATTGATAGAGATAGAGGAGCTGGTAGACCAACAAAAAAAGAACGAAGACAACTTGATGAATTCCTTGATCCTTTTGCTCATTTTGAAAATCCAGACTTTGACTATTTAGAGGGATTTAACGAGGAGGAGAAATAGAATTTAAAGGTCTAGGACATGTGCTTCACATGACTAGGTCATCCCACTCACTTGCCCTAGTCATATGATGTGCCAGTCTTTACTGGCACTTTTTATATCCCTGTTTTTAAATTCAATGCCTCCTTACAATCTATTTATATAAATACGTTTTTCAATAAGTTCATCTACCCTATCAAAAAACGTTTCAATACTACATTACATTTATCAATGCTGATAACCACATCATTAAGTCTAAATAGACATAAAAACTACACAGAAATTATAAAATCCTGATTTACACATACGTTTTCATTAAAAAGAGAATAGAACTAAAACAACTCATTTGGAGAGTCTAAACGAAAGTATTTACTTCACTGTGAATATGAAAATCTAACCGATTATGAAAACGTTTTACAAAGTACTACTCGGAATACTTTTTCTGTGTATAACATCAATTTCCACAGCACAAACAACAAAAGAAGAGGTTTTTGATAACATCAAACAAACAGGAGGTGTTTATTTTGCCTACCCTTCCGATAAGATAAAACCAGAGACTCCTTCACCTAAAGGATATAAACCTTTTTATATTAGTCATTTTAGCCGACACGGATCTCGTTACTTAATCAGTGACTCAGAATATAAAGACGTTTTAGACCTATTAGTAAAAGCAGAACAAGAAAAAGCACTAACTCCGCTTGGAAAAGAAACACTACATCGTTTACAAAAAGTATGGGAAGAAGTAGAACACCGTGGAGGAGACTTATCTCCTCTTGGAGTAAGAGAACATAAAGGCATTGCTGAACGTATGTATCAATCTTACCCTGAAGTTTTTGAAAAAGACGCCTCTATTTATGCCTGTGCCACTACGGTAATGCGATGTGCATTAAGTATGGATGCTTTTTGTGAAAGATTGAAAGAATTGAATCCAAACCTACAAACTCATCGTGATGCTAGCATGTTTCACCAACGTTATTTAAATCATCATACTAAAGAAGCTGTAGCTTGGAGATCAGCCCCAGACACATGGAGAATAGAATACAATAAGTTTGAGCAAGAACATATCAAACCCAATCGCTTAGTACAGTCTATTTTCTCGGATGACACATTTGTTCTAAGAAAAGTGAACCCTAAAGATTTTATGTGGGGAATGTATTGGATAGCTAGTGGTATGCAAAACATTGAAACAGAAACTTCATTTTACGATCTTTTTGAAAAGCAAGAGCTATTTGACATCTGGCAATGTCATAACTACCAACGCTATGCTTGTGATGCTAATTATGCACTTAACAATGGGCTAATGTTTGAAAACAACAAGCCTATGCTACGCAATATACTAGATGAAGCTGAAAAAGCTATCAATTCAAATAAAAGAGGCGCTAATTTACGATTTGCTCATGATGGCAACTTAGTACCCATGGCTTTACTCCTTCATTTAGAGGGTTGCTATGAAAGTATAGAAAACCCTTATGACTTTTACAAAGTATGGAGTGATTTCAAAGTCACACCTATGGCTGGAAATATTCAACTTGTTTTTTATAAATCAAGAGATAAGAACGAGCCTATTTTGGTTAAGTTTTTACTTCATGAAAATGAGGTATTAGTTCCACCAATAAAAACCAATAATGCTCCTTATTACGAGTGGAACGATGTCAAGGAGTTTTATGAAGACCTTTTATTATCTAAATAATATTTACTATTAATGCAAAAAGG
>JAAYSY010000164.1 GCA_012518235.1 Bacteroidales bacterium | reverse complement strand
AATAATTATAGTGAAGAAACAATAGCTGAAGTACTTGGTATCCATAAAAAAATTAAGGCATTACATGCTATTTTGAGTGGGGATGTCTCGGAACAACACTTTCAAAACTTAAATGAAGACTGGGAGATAGAGGAACGTGTAAAAGAAGCTTTTTCTCGTTGGGGATTAGATGACATTCAATTATTTAGATCTATAAATACCCTAAGTGGAGGCGAGAAAACAAAAGTTGTTTTAACAAAGATTAGTTTAGAAAACCCTGAAGTCATTTTATTAGATGAGCCTTCTAATCATTTAGATTTGGAGGGTAGAGAAATACTTTACCAATTTATTAGAAATAGTAAGTCAACTATTTTAGTAGCTAGTCATGATAGAGCAATGTTAAATCAGTTGGATATAACATTAGAGTTGTCTGATAAAGGAATAGAAGTATATGGAGGGAATTATGATTTCTATAAGGAACAGAATCAACTTAAAATAGATGCATTACAAGTTCAATTAGCAGAGCAAGAAAAAAGTATAAAGCAATCTTTGAAACAGGTACAACAGCTAACAGAATTGAGACAGAGAAGAGAAACTAGAGGACGAAGACATACTGAGAAGGCGGGATTACCTCGCATTATTGCAGGGGCATTAGCTAGTAAAGCTCAACAAACCACTTCGCGTATGAAAACACAGCAAGAAAGTAAAATTGATGAGTTAAATAGAAAATTAAGTAACACACAACAACAAATCAAAAAAATAATTCCACTTAGAATGAAACTTAAAGCACCTCCCATTCATCGGGGGAAAATATTAGTTGAGGCTACTGATATTAATGTCTTTTATAGAGGAAAAGGACTTTGGGCTGAGCCACTTAATTTAAAGATAATATCTGGGGATCGAATTCATTTAATTGGTGCAAACGGAACAGGAAAAACTTCTCTTATAAAGCTGATTCGCTCGGAGTTAGAGATGAGTAAGGGGAGGTTAGATATAGCTCCTTTCTCTTCATTTTATATTGATCAAGAATACTCCTTATTAAATCACAGTAATATTTTGATAGAGCAGCTTCAGGAATTCAACGACAGAGCACTCCTAGATCATGAGTTAAAAACATTGCTTCATCGGCATCAATTTCCAGTTGAGGCTTGGAATAAACAATGCAGGATGCTTAGTGGGGGAGAGAAAATGAAGTTATTATTGTGTTGTATGGGCTTGAGAAATAGCTCTCCTGATGTGTTGCTTTTGGATGAACCCACGAATAATATAGATGTTTATAGTCAAGAGATTCTTACTAGGGCGATAAGAGATTTTCATGGGACTTTAGTTGTTGTATCACATGACTCTTATTTTATTGATCAAATTCACTTGAATAAGAAAATTGAGCTGAAATAATTAATCAATTAACTTTTTCAACAGACTATTATTGAGCTAGTATGTTATATAATAGATGATAGAAGAGATATTTAAAATTAAAAAACCCCATAAATTAGAAGTCTCTAATTTATGGGGTTTTTATCTTGTTGTACAAAAGAATAGTTGTATTTATAATATACCTTGAGACATCATTGCTTTGGCAATTTTCATAAAACCAGCAATATTAGCCCCTTTTACATAGTTAATGTATCCATCAGATTCAGTTCCATATTTGACACAAGCTTCGTGAATGTTTTGCATAATGGACTTTAATTTTTCATCTACTTCAGCACTAGTCCAACTGAGTTTCATCGCATTCTGAGTCATTTCAAGACCAGATACAGAAACACCTCCTGCATTCGAAGCTTTTCCAGGTGCATATAATACCTTATTGTCATGGAATATTTTTATGGCTTCAGGAGTTGATGGCATATTAGCACCTTCAGATATTGCAATAACACCATTTGCGACTAGTTTTTTTGCATCATCTTCATTGATTTCATTTTGAGTAGCAGATGGTAGAGCAATATCTCCTTTTTCACTCCATGGACGAGCACCTTCTACGTATTTACAACCAAACTCCTCAGCATATTCACGAATACGACCTCGATATAGATTCTTAAGCTCCATAATGAAGTCTAATTTTTCTCTTGAAATACCTGCTGGGTCATAGATGTATCCATCAGAATCGGACATGGTCACTACTTTCCCCCCTAATTCAATAACTTTTTCAGCAGTGTACTGAGCTACATTTCCTGAACCAGATATTAAGCAAACTTTATCTTTAAGATCTGCACCTTGGGTTTTAAGCATTTCTTGTAAAAAGTAGATGTTTCCATACCCTGTAGCTTCAGGACGAATTAAAGAGCCACCAAACTCACGACCTTTACCTGTGAAAGTACCCGTAAATTCATGAGTAAGCTTTTTTTGCATACCTACCATGTAGCCAACTTCTCGACCACCAACGCCTATATCACCCGCTGGAATATCTGTGTCTGGACCTACGAACTTCCAAAGCTCTAACATAAAAGATTGAATAAATCGCATGACTTCCCCATTGGATTTCCCTCTAGGAGAGAAGTCTGATCCTCCTTTAGCACCCCCCATTGGGAGTGTAGTTAATGAGTTTTTGAAGGTTTGTTCAAAAGCTAAAAACTTGAGTATGGAAAGATTTACTGAGGCATGAAAGCGAATGCCACCTTTGTATGGACCAATAGCATTGTTGTGCTGAATGCGATATCCCATATTGGTGTGAGTTTTCCCCTGATCATCTACCCATGTTACTCTAAATTGGTGTATTCTATCGGGAATACACAAACGTTCGATAAGGTTTTCCTTTTCGAATTCTGGGTGTTGGTTGTAGACTTCTTCGATAGAAATCAATACCTCTTGAACTGCCTGATGATATTCAGGTTCATTAGGGAATCTCCTTTTTAATTCATCTAATACTTTGGATGCGATCATTTTAATTTGATTTATTTGTATGGTTACAAAAATAATGATAAAAATAAAAATACAGTGTCTTTCTTAATGAAAAACACTGTATTTTGTGTTAAAAAGATTTGTAATTTATAAGAAGTCAAGATTAATGTTTTTTTTCTTTCTTCGCATTTTTATAAATAGGAATCCAAATTAATAGTGATGCAATTACTATAGATAGTATAGTGGGTCCATTTATTTCTTTTGCTGAAGTAAAGATGATAAACATAAAAGCAGCCCATAGTAAAATAATGCATATAACTTGAGTGCGTGATAATTTTCTTTTTTTCTTATCTCTTTGCATGCTATTTATTATTCTCTTTTTGTTTTTTAAGTACAATAGCATCTATAGCGGCCACCGCAGTGATATTTACAATATCTCTTACTGAACTCTCAATATCTGTAAAGTGAATAGGTTTATTTAATCCCATTTGTATTGGACCTATATGTTCAGTACCATTCATTGATTTAATTAATTTATATCCTGTGTTTGATGAGCTTAATGTTGGGAATACTAGTGTATTTACATTTTTTCCTTGTAAACGAGTAAAAGGATACTTAGCATCACGTAATTGAGTATCCATAGCAAAGTTAACTTGCATTTCACCATCAATAGCTAAATCAGGGTATTGTTCTTGCATGTATTTTACCGCCTTACTTACTTTTACAGGACTGCCTTCTTTGTCTGACCCAAAATTAGAATAGCTTAACATAGCCATTACAGGAGTATGGTTAAAGAAACGCACAGTATCAGCAGAAAGTCGTGCTATATCAATTAATGTATCTGTATCAGGATGTCTATTAATTAAAGTGTCAGCTAGGAAATAAGTGCCTTTTTTTGAATTAAGGATATGCATAGTTCCAAAGTGAGAAAATCCATCACGTATTCCAATTACTTCTTTTGCTACAGTAATGGTATCAGTATATTTAGTGTAAACCCCAGTAATAAATGCATCAGCTTCTCCTGTTTCAACCATCATCATACCAAAGTAATTGCGGTCAAACATTTTATCGAGTGCCTCATCAAAATTAAATCCTTCACGCTCTCTTTTTTGTGCTAGAATCTTAGCGTAGCGCTCTCTTCTTTCTGCTTCAGCTTCATCTCTAAGATTGATGATTTCTATACCTTCGAGGTTAAGCTTCAATTCATCTGCTTGTTTTCTTATATGATCTTCGTTGCCTAAAAGTATTGGTTTACAAATTTTTTCATTTCTTGCTTCAGCAGCAGCTTTTAGCATATTAGGGTGATTTCCTTCTGCATAAACTATGCGTTGTGGTGTTTTACGGGCTGTTTCATGAAGTTGTTGTGTTAGTTTAGATTCATATCCCATTAACTCCCGTAAATGAAGTTCGTAAGCATCCCAGTTTTCAATTTTCTTTCTTGCAACGCCACTATCCATTGCTGCTTTAGCAACAGCCATAGATACTTCGGTTATTAAGCGAGGATCAACAGGTTTTGGAATGAAATATTCTCTTCCAAATGTTAGGGTATTTACTTTATATGTGTCATTAACTACATCTGGCACATGTTTTTTTGCTAAGTTTGCAATAGCATAAACAGCAGCCACTTTCATTTCTTCATTGATGGCTGTTGCATTAGTATCTAGTGCTCCACGAAATATATAAGGGAAGCCAATCACATTATTTATTTGATTAGGATAGTCACTTCTACCTGTTGCCATAATAACATCAGGACGTGCAGCCATTGCATCTTCATAAGATATTTCTGGTACAGGGTTTGCTAAAGCAAAAACAATCGGGTTGTCAGCCATACTGCGTACCATATCTTGTGTTAGTACATTTCCTTTAGATAGTCCTAAGAACACATCCGCATCTTTTACTGCTTCTTCTAATGTGTGGACTCCTTTGCGGTCAGTAGCAAAAAAAGATTTTTGCTCGTTTACATTCTCTCTTCCTTTATAAATAACACCTCTACTATCTAACATTAATATGTTCTCTAGTTTAGCTCCTAAAGAGATGTATAACTTGGTACATGAAATAGCTGAAGCACCTGCACCATTAACAACTATTTTAGCCTCTTCTATTTTTTTCCCTGTAATCTCTAGTGCATTCAGTAAGCCAGCAGAAGAGATAATTGCTGTACCGTGTTGGTCATCATGCATTACAGGAATATTTAATTCTTTTTTAAGACGGTCCTCAATTTCAAAACACTCAGGAGCTTTAATATCTTCTAAATTTATACCCCCAAAAGTAGGAGCCATAGATTTAACTATTTCAATAAACTTCTCTGGATCTTTTTCGTTGATTTCGATGTCGAATACATCAATACCTGCATAGATTTTGAATAATAGGCCTTTACCTTCCATCACCGGTTTACTAGCTAGAGCACCTATGTCTCCTAGGCCTAGTACAGCAGTTCCGTTAGAAATTACTGCAACTAGGTTTCCTTTTGCTGTATATTTGTAAGCGTCATTAGGGTCTTTTTCTATGTCTAGGCAAGGCTCCGCAACACCTGGTGAATACGCTAAAGATAAATCTTTTTGCGTACGATAAGGTTTTGTTGGGATTACCTCTATTTTTCCTGGTTTACCTTCAGAGTGGTAACGCAGTGCACTTTCTCTCATTGATTCTTTCATGATATTAATTAAGATTATTTTGTTAAGTTTTTATACCTCGTGAACTACAAAAATAGCAAATTATGAATGAGTTCCTTACATATAAAACATAAAATTCGATAAAATCAATGGTTTCACAACTAAAAAAAATAAAAAAAGGAGGTTTGAGTTGTATATAAATCTAAAATGAGGTGTTATGTAATGAAAGCTAGGCAGATGTTAGGCTGATTTCAAATTTGATTATAATTTAGCGGTTATAAATGAAAAAATAAATGATAATTAAAGAAGGGAGGTTTCTTTGATGAAAAATACGCATATGAAGTCTTATTTTTTGTTTTTATTTTTATTTGTGAGTTCCACTTGTTTGGTGGGGCAAGAAATAAAAGATAGACCAAGAGATGGAGAAGGGGTGTACGCTTTTTTACAGCGACATAATCGATTAAATCAAAAGTACTATCGTGCTTTTATTAAGTTAAATAAGAACAAGCTAGGGAAAGATAATGAGCTGAAAAAACACCATACTTATATAATTCCTGATTTATCCGAAAAAAACACGAATGCCGATGAAACTGCTGTTAAAAATGAGTCTAGCAGAGAAGATAAGAGTTGGCGAGAGCCCCTTTTTGGGAAGAAAGAAGAACGTGTTAAGTTGTTGAATAATCAACTAGAAGGTGCTTGTTTTTATATTGTAAGTGGACATGGAGGACCTGATCCTGGAGCAATAGGGAAAATGGGGAAATATCAGCTTCATGAAGATGAGTATGCATATGATATAGCATTGCGTTTAGCAAAAAACTTAATGCAACAAGGTGCTAAAGTGCATATTATTATTCAAGATGCAAAAGATGGTATACGAGAGGATCGGTATTTAGCTAATAGTAAACGAGAAACTTGTATGGGAAAAAAGATACCATTAAATCAATTGGAGCGATTAAAACAACGATCAGATAAAATAAACGAACTTTACTCGAAGGACAGAAAGAAATATAGTTATTGTCGCTCTGTTTTTATTCATTTAGATAGTAGAAGTCAGCATAAACAGATGGATGTGTTTTTTTACTATGCACCTAAAAGCACTAATGGTTTGCGTTTAGCTAATGAAATGAAAAGAACTTTTGCCTCAAAGTACGATACTCATCAACCGAATAGAGGGTTTACTGGGACAGTGAGTTCTAGAGGATTGTATGTATTGACCAATACCCAGCCTGTAGGCCTTTTTGTTGAACTGGGAAACATTCAAAATCAATTTGACCAACGAAGATTTATATTAAGTTCTAATCGCCAAGCATTAGCAAATTGGTTAGCTTTAGGACTGTTGAATGATTTTAGGAAAGGCAAAGAGTAGTATATGAAAAGCATAGAGGAGTTAAGAGCTATTGAGAATGTATTGTTGCGTTGCAAATCGGAAGCTAATCTATCTTATACACGGAGGTATCGAATATTAAAGGAGGTTTTAGACCGAATTTGTTGGGAATGTCTCGATATTGAGAGTTATGGTTCTTTAGATTTAACCAAACAATTAAATCTACTCTATACAGGTTATAATCTATCTGTAAGATTACAAAAAGAGATAAAACAGTTTTACTTGACTCTTTATGTTATTCTTGATGAAGCAGATGGAACTATTGATGAATATATAGGTGATATTAACGTAGAGGATGCTTTTGCTAGAGATTATCGAACAGTAAGTGAAGTTTTACAAAGAACCTTAGTTAGCAAAAAACAAGGGAATTCAACAGAAGATTCATTAATTGTTGATGTAGAATTGCCTTATAAAGTAAAGCGTTTAAGAACTCTTTTTGAATATAAGGATGAAACTTATCTTTATGTTGATCCTGTAGATTTTGTGTCAGTAGAACCATTAAAAGTAAAGTATAATGTTCAAGATGTTAATGATGAATTTATAACAACCTGTTCTAGTTTATGGAAAGGAGCTCAATTGAATTTGTTAGAAGTATCTGTTGATTCTGATGGAATTCTCCTACCTGAGTTTTTTGTTTTAGAGCCTGACTATTTATTAGACATTAGTACATTAGCTGAATGTTATAAGCCTTATGGAGCTCATCCTTTGAACTATATATTAAGTAAGTTAACTCCTATTTCAAATTCTATACCTATTTTGTTGGGAAATATTGTGAATTTATTTTTGGATGAGTGGATTTATTCTGTAGATGATCCAAACTATATTGAGTGTATGATTAAAGCATTTAGAATGTATCCTCTTGAGTTAGCCTCTTGTCGAGATCTACAAAATAAAGCTTTAGAAAGAGAATTTGCACAGAACTGTAAAATGCACTTTGAGCATATAGGTTGGTTACTTAAAAATGATTTTTTCGATGAGTCTTCTGGGTTAGACCGACATGATGCAGTGCTTGAACCCTCTTACATTTGCGAGGCATTGGGATTACAAGGTCGATTAGATTACATGCAACGCGATCAGTCAGCTTTAATTGAGATGAAATCAGGTAGAGCGGATGAATTTACCTTACGAGCAAATAATCAAATTCTTCCTTATGAAAATCATAGAATACAGATGCTTTTGTATATGGCTGTTTTATATTTTTTGACTGAAGAGGAGACCTCTACTCAGGCTTTTCTGCTTTATACACGTTATCCTAAACTATGTCATTCGGCACCTTCGTGGGGGGCTATTAAAAAAGCAATAAATTTACGAAATGGAATTGTGTCCCATGAGTTTCAAATACAAGAAAAAAATGATGTTGACTATACAGCGAAAATCTTTCAATTGATAAAGCCCGATGAGTTAAGAACGATAGCAGTCAATGAAAAATTCTGGACCCAGTATTTATTACCTCCAATAGAAGATATAACCAACAGTTTGAAAGGATTAACAGAATTAGAAAAAATCTATTTTTTAAGACTTTACAATTTCATAACAAAAGAGTTGTTTTTGTCTAAGGCTGGATCGTTGGATTTTGGTCGACACTATGGAGCTGCTTCTTTATGGTTGTCTCCTTTTCTTGAAAAAGTGGATCGAGGTGAGATATTGTATGATTTAGAGATTATTTCTAATCATGCCGCTGAAGCAAGAAAGGCTTTTGTGAAATTAAGGCGTCCTACAATGGAGGCTCAACTAAATGATGATTTAAAAGTGGGCTTACCAAACTTTAGACTCGGAGATGCTGTAATTCTTTATCCACGAAATAAAACTTCCGATAAAGTTACTAACCAACGTGTATTTAAGGGAAATATATGTGAAATGACATCTTCTGAAATTACAATAAGATTAAGGGCTTCTCAACGAAATGAAGAAGTGCTTCCGTTAGATAGTCGTTATGCTATAGAGCATGATACGATGGATGTCGGTTTTCGAAATATGTTTCTTGGTTTATATTGGTTGTTGAAGGGGTCACAAGATAGAAGAGATTTGTTGTTAAATCAAAGAGCTCCTGAAATGGATAACTGTTATGATGAGCGGATAAGTGAGACTGAGGATGACTTTGAACGGTTAGCTTTAAAGGCTTTAGCTGCCAAAGATTATTTTTTAGTAGTAGGCCCTCCAGGAACGGGTAAAACGTCTAGAGCTTTACGTCGAATGGTTGAGAAGTTTTATGAGGATGAAGAGAACCAAATTCTATTGATGGCCTATACGAATCGAGCGGTAGATGAGATTTGTAAAACACTTGAAGCAATAAATCCTCCAATAAAATATATTCGCATTGGATCAGAGTTGTCATGTGGAGCAGCTTATAGGTCGCAATTAATAGAAAATCAATTAGAAGACTGTGTAAATAGGGCACAAGTATCTCATAAAATCAATCAATCGAGAGTTTTTGTGGGCACAGTGGCATCTATTTCTGGAAAGAAAGACCTTTTTGATTTTAAGCAGTTTGATGTGGCTATAATAGATGAAGCTTCACAAATTCTAGAATCACAGTTGTTAGGAATTCTAATGGCTTGTGATGAAAAAGGAAAGAATGCTATTGGTAAATTTGTACTGATTGGAGATCATAAACAGCTACCTGCTATTGTACTTCAAGGTGAAGAAGAGTCTGAAGTTAGAGAAGAGGAGCTTAGAGCAATAGGAATAAAGAACTTGAGGAATTCTTTATTTGAGAGACTCTATTTTAATTCTCCTAGGTTGGTAGTGGATCAACTTTGTAAACAAGGAAGGATGCATCCTATAATTGCAGATTTTCCTAATCGAGCTTTTTATGATGGCAAACTAGAGAGTTTGGGTTTACCGCATCAAGTGGGGCAGATAAAATTAAAGAGTGTATTGGACTCGGATTCTGTTTTATCGCAGCGAGTAGCATTTATACCATCTAGAGTGGAGGATAGTGTAACTTCATGTAAAGTAAATAGTAATGAAGCCGAGATTGTTACTCAATTAATATATGAAATATATAAAAGTGAGGGCTCTAACTTTAATCCCAACCAAAGTGTGGGGGTAATAACCCCATTCAGAAGTCAGATAGCTTTAATAAAAGATTCGATTGCTCAATTAAATATTGAGTGCTTAAAAAATGTCATTGTGGATACGGTAGAACGTTTTCAAGGAAGTGAGCGAGATATTATAATTTATTCTTTTTGCGTCAATAACCCTTTTCAGTTGAGAATGTTGCCCAATTTAATGCAGGAAAAAGGGGTTTGGATAGATCGAAAGTTAAATGTGGTATTAACGCGTGCAAGAAAGCAACTGTTCGTTACTGGGGTAGAGGCATTATTGAGGAAAAACGCAATTTATGCTCAGCTGATAGATTCTTTATCAGTAAATGAGTGAATGATAAATGGTCAAGGAATAATATAAAAGTAAAACTATAATGATTAAGTGGTTGGTTTTGCCGATATTTGATGCTATAAAAGAGAGGTAATAAATTAAAATAAGGTCTACCTTTTGAATTATTGAAAGAATAACACTAATTTTGCGACCTATTTGCAAAGAATTATAAATCAAATAAATAGTTGTCATAAATGAAAATTTCTTTAGAAAATAAAGACAAAGTAAGCGGTTTATTAAACGTTACTATTGAAAAAGAGGATTATCAGGAGAAAGTAGAGAAAGTATTAAAGGATTTTCGCAAAAACGCACAAATCCCAGGTTTCAGAAAAGGAAAAGTACCTATGGGGCTGATTAGAAAGCAACATGGACTTTCCGTTTTAGTAGAAGAGGTAAACAAGTTATTATCGGATGGAATATATAAATATATTCAAGAAAATGAAATCCGAGTGCTTGGTAACCCTATGCCTAATGAGGAGCAACAAAAAGAGATAAATTTTGAAACCATGGACAATTTTGAGTTTGTGTTTGATTTAGCTCTTGCTCCTGAAATAAAGGCTGATGTATCTAAAGATGATAAAGTAGACTACTATACAATCACTATTTCAGATGAGATGATTGATGAACAAGTTGACTCTTATAGAAGTTATACTGGAGAGCATCAAAATGTGGATTCTTACGAAGATAAGGATATGCTAAAAGGTCATATGGCTGAATTAGATGAGGAAGGAAATATTAAAGAAGGTGGTATTCGTGTGGAAGACACAGTAATGATGCCTTCCGCTATGAAAGTTGAAGAGCAAAAGTCGATTTTTGAAAATGCTAAGTTAAATGATGTGTTGATTTTTAATCCATATACAGCATTTGAAGGAAATAAGGCTGAGCTTTCATCTTTGTTACAGTTAAAAGATAAAGAGGAAGCAGAAGAGTTGAAGTCAAATTTCAGCTTTCAGATCTCTGAGATTAAGCGTTTTGTAGACGGAGAAATTAATCAAGAGTTATTCGATAAGGTTTTAGGTGAAGGAGTTGTTAGCACTGAAGAAGAGTTTAAAGAAAAAATAAAAGAGCAACTAGCTTATAAATTTGGTGTTGAGTCTGATTATAAATTCCAAAATGATCTTCGTCAATTATTGTTGAACAAAGCGGGTGAAGTGAGTTATTCAGATGACTTATTGAAACGCATGTTTAATCAAGAACAGAAAGAGGAAATGTCAGAGGAAGATTATCAAAAATCTTTGAAAGATTTAACTCAGCACTTAATTGAAGAAGAGTTAGTTAAGAAGTATGAAGTTAAAATAGAGGAAGCTGATGTTCAGGAAACAGCTAAATCTGTAGCACGTCTTCAAATGTTGCAATATGGTGCATTAGCTATGCCAGATGCAATTATTGAAAACTTTGCTCAAAATATGCTTCAGGATGAAAAGTCAGCAAATATGATTATCTCTAGAGCTATTAATGAGAAGTTGACTGCTGTATTAAAAGAGAAAGTAACATTGAATGAGAAAGAAATTTCTTTTGATGAATTTCAAGAAATATTAAAAGAGACAAAATAAGATAAATTCTTATTTTTTCTTTTTATAAACTAGGCTTTTATGAAAAATAAAAGCCTGTGTTTTTTATCTAAGAATTCTTTTTTGTTTCTTTGTATATAATACATTAAAATTTTATGCGATGGATATGATGGATGATTTTAGAAAATATGCAACAATGCATCTGGGGATGAACGGATTAACCTTAGATGAAGTAATTAAGTCGCAAAATGGAGGATATATGAATCCTTATATTTTGGAGGAGAGACAACTAAATGTTACTCAACTAGATGTGTTCTCTCGCTTGATGATGGATCGTATAATCTTTTTAGGTACTCCTATTAATGATTACACTGCTAATACATTACAAGCCCAGCTATTATATTTGGATTCGGTAGATAGCGATAAAGACATATCTATTTATATAAATTCACCTGGTGGATCAGTATATGCTGGATTAGGTATTTATGATACAATGCAATTTATCTCGAGTGATGTTTCTACTATTTGCACAGGTATAGCAGCATCTATGGCTTCTGTATTACTAGCAGCGGGGGCTGAGAAAAAGCGCTTTGCTTTGAAGCATTCTCGTGTAATGATACATCAACCTTTGGGTGGAGTGCAAGGACAAGCATCTGATATTGAGATTACTGCTCGCCAAATACAACTGATTAAAGAGGAACTATATACCATTATTTCTAATCACTCAGGTCAGCCATTCAAAAAGGTGTGGGATGATTCTGACAGAGATTACTGGATGACTTCTGAAGAGGCTAAAGAGTATGGAATGGTAGATGAGGTTTTGATTAAAAATAAAAAATGACAACTGCAAAAGTAAAGACTAAAAATAAGTGCTCTTTTTGTGGTAGACCAGAAAGTGAGGTGGGATTCCTTATTTCTGGTCTTGATGGATATATCTGTGATAGTTGTGCTGTACAAGCATATAACATTACAGAGAAAGCGATGGCGGCTATTAAGCCCAAGAAAAAAGATGTTCTAAAGTTAAAGAATCTACCGAAGCCCTTGGAGATTAAAGAATTTTTAGACCAATATGTGATTGGACAAGATTCTGCTAAACGATACCTTTCTGTATCCGTTTATAATCACTATAAGCGTTTAACTCAAGAAACAATTGAAGGCGAAGAAGATGTAGAGATTGAAAAATCTAACATTATAATGGTGGGTAGTACGGGAACAGGTAAAACGTTGTTGGCTCGCACAATAGCAAAAATGCTAAAAGTTCCTTTTACAATTGTTGATGCTACAGTTTTAACCCAAGCGGGTTATGTGGGAGAGGATATCGAAAGCATATTGACTCGTTTGCTACAAGTAGCGGATTATAATGTAGAGGAGGCCGAACGTGGTATTGTTTTTGTTGATGAGATTGATAAGATTGCTCGAAAGGGTGACAACCCATCTATTACACGTGATGTGAGTGGAGAGGGTGTTCAACAAGGTTTGTTAAAGCTATTAGAGGGTGCTGTGGTTAATGTGCCACCAAAAGGAGGTAGGAAACATCCAGAACAAGAATTAGTAGCTGTTAATACAAAGGATATACTATTTATTTGTGGGGGAGCTTTTGACGGAATTGAACGTAAAATTGCTCAGCGATTAAATGCTAATGTTGTAGGTTATGCGGCTGCAAGAGATAGTGTACAGCTCGATAAAGATAATATGCTTCAATATGTAGCACCGCAAGATTTAAAATCCTTTGGTTTAATTCCGGAAATTATTGGTCGTTTACCTGTATTGACTTATTTAGAGCCTTTGGATAAAAAGGCGCTAAGGGCAATCTTAACTGAGCCTAAAAACTCAATTATAAAGCAATATAAGAAACTTTTTTCTATGGATGATGTTGATTTATCATTTGAAGATGGTGTGTTAGATTTTGTTGTTGATAAGGCAATAGAATATAAATTAGGAGCTCGTGGTCTTCGTTCTATAATGGAAGCAATAATGACTGATATTATGTTTGAGCTACCATCAGAAGAGAAAAATGTGTATTGCGTGACTGAAGATTATGCTAAAAAGCAAATTGATAAAACAAATGCTTTAACATTAAGAGTTTAATCCCTTCATTTATCTATTTTACAACCTATTATTTCGTCAATAATAAGTTCTATAATATTTGGTTTTAATCAACTTGTTTATAACTTTGTTAGGGATTGGGTCATGAAAAAGGGTGCAAATGTACCCTTTTTGCACCTACATTTAACATTTTATACTTAACAATGGCAGAACAAAAATATTTAACTGATCAACTTAAAAAGCACTTTGGTTTTGATAGTTTTAAAGGCGATCAAGAGAAGATAATTAAAAACTTATTAGAGGGTAATGATACTTTTGTATTAATGCCGACTGGAGGAGGTAAATCTCTTTGTTATCAATTACCATCATTATTGATGGAAGGAACTGCTATTGTTGTATCTCCACTTATTGCATTAATGAAAAATCAAGTGGATGCAATGAGGAGTTTTAGTGAATACGATGGTATCGCTCACTATCTCAACTCTTCATTAACTAAAGGGGAGATAGAGCAAGTGAAATCAGATATAGTAGCAAAAAAAACGAAGTTGCTTTATGTGGCTCCAGAATCATTAACTAAAGATGAAAATGTTGAGTTCTTAAAGTCAGTTACTATTTCTTTTTATGCAGTGGATGAGGCTCATTGTATTTCAGAATGGGGCCATGATTTTAGACCTGAATATCGTAACATTCGTCCAATAATAGAGACAATAGGAACGGCGCCAGTTATTGCTTTGACAGCAACAGCTACACCAAAAGTTCAACATGATATTCAGAAAAACTTAGGAATATTAGAGGCAAAGGTCTTTAAATCGTCATTTAATCGTCCTAACTTGTATTATGAAATACAACCTAAAACAAGTGAGGTTGATAAAGATATTATAAAATTCATATTAAATAATCCTGGAAAGTCAGGTATAATTTATTGTTTAAGTCGTAAAAAAGTAGAAGAATTAGCAGAAATTCTGCGAGCAAATGAAATTAATGCACGAGCTTATCATGCTGGTATGGACTCAACAACACGGTCTGATAATCAAGATGATTTTTTAATGGAGCGTGTTGATGTTATTGTTGCGACAATAGCTTTTGGCATGGGAATAGATAAGCCTGATGTGCGTTTTGTTATTCATTATGATATTCCAAAAAGTTTAGAGGGGTATTATCAAGAAACAGGGCGTGCAGGTCGTGATGGAGGAGAAGGTAAGTGTTTAACGTTTTACTCCATTAAGGATTTAGAAAAGCTAGAGAAGTTTATGGAAGGTAAACCTATTGCTGAACAGGAAATAGGACGTCAGCTGTTAAGAGAAACAGCTGCTTATGCTGAGACTTCTGTATGTCGTAGAAAAAGCTTATTGCATTATTTCGGAGAGGATTATCTACAAGAGAACTGTGGTTCTTGCGACAATTGTTTAAATCCAAAAAAACAAGTGGAAGCTAAAGATTTATTATGTTCCGTTATTGAAACAATACTTGAAGTAAAAGAGAATTTTAAGTCAGATTACATTATTGACATACTTCAAGGAGTTGAAACAGAAGAAATACGTGCTCATATACATGAGAACCTAGAGGTATTTGGTATAGGCTCTGATGAGGATGAGCGTATATGGAATTCCGTAATTAGACAGGCTTTAATAGCTGGGTATTTAAGTAAAGACGTAGAGAATTATGGTACACTGAAGGTTACCAAACAAGGAAAAAAATTCTTTAATTCACCAACTTCATTCAAGATTACTGAAGATAATGATTTTGAAGAAGACGACGATGAGGTGTTACTAAGAAGTAGTGGAGCTGGTGCAGTTGATCCTGCTTTGTTTTCTATGTTGAAAGATTTAAGAAAAAAGGAAGCTAAAAAACATGATGTTCCTCCATATGTTATTTTTCAAGATCCCTCTTTAGAGGCCATGGCAACAATTTATCCTGTCACACTAGAAGAACTTCAAAATATACCTGGTGTTGGTGCTGGAAAAGCTAATCGATATGGTCAGGTATTCTGTGACTTAATCAAAAGGCATTGTCAAGAAAATGAAATAGAGCGTCCTGAAGACTTACGAGTTCGTACAGTTGCTAATAAATCAAGGATGAAGGTCTCTATTATTCAATCTATTGATCGGAAAGTTGCATTGGATGACATTGCTCTTTCAAAAGGCATGGATTTTGATGAATTGTTAGAGGAAGTAGAAGCTATTGTTTATTCAGGTACGAAGTTGAATATTACATACTTCTTAAATGAGATTATGGATGAAGATCATATGTGGGATATCTATGATTATTTTAAGGAGTCTACAACCGATAATATTGAGGAAGCGCTAGATGAATTAGGGGAAGACTATACTGAAGAAGAAGTAAGATTAGTTAGAATTAAGTTTATTTCGGAGCTTGCTAATTAATTTTAAATTAAGATACTAATTGCTTAAAGGGTGGATTTAATGAGTGTTATTTCATGAATTCCACCCTTTTTTTTGCCATATTAAAGAAAGCCCTACTTTTTAGGCTAAAAGTGATAAAGAATGCATATATTTGCACGCAATAAATTCTTAAAAACATACTCCTATGTCATTTATTGCTAAAAAAGTTATTATGGATGGATTAACTTACGATGATGTATTGTTAGTTCCAGCCTATTCGGAAGTTTTGCCTCGTGAAGTAAAGCTCGTTACTCAGTTTTCTAAAAACATTCAGTTAAACATTCCTTTTGTCACTGCCGCTATGGATACAGTGACTGAGTCACAAATGGCTATTGCTGTTGCTCGTGAAGGAGGAATTGGTGTTATTCATAAGAATATGTCAATTGAAGCACAAGCTGAACAAGTAACTATTGTAAAGCGTGCTCAAAGTGGAATGATTTATGATCCTGTTAGTATTAAACAAGGGTCGTTAGTTGGTGAGGCACTCAATTTGATGGCTGAATACAAAATTGGTGGAATACCCGTTGTGGATGATGAAAACTATTTAGTGGGTATCGTAACTAATCGAGATTTACGTTTTGAGGAAAACATGAATCGTTCAATAGATGAAGTAATGACAAAAGAGAATTTAGTCACTACAAATCAATCCACTGGATTAGAAGATGCAGCTAAAATTCTACAAGAGCATAAAATAGAGAAGTTACCCGTTGTTGATGAAGAGGGTAAGCTTGTGGGCTTAATTACATATAAAGATATTACAAAGGCTAAAGATAAGCCTATGGCATGTAAAGACTCAAAAGGAAGGTTGCGTGTAGCCGCGGGAGTAGGTTTAACACCTGATACTTTTGTTCGTATGCAAGCTTTAGTGAATGCTGGTGTTGACGCTTTAGTTATTGATACGGCTCATGGACACTCTAAAGGAGTTATTGATCTGTTGAAAGAAGCGAAGAAGAAATTTAATGTTGATATTGTTGTTGGTAATGTGGCAACAGGCCAAGCAGCTAAAGATTTGGCTGAAGCTGGAGCTGATGCAGTAAAAGTAGGTATTGGACCAGGTTCTATTTGTACAACTCGTGTAGTAGCAGGAGTGGGAGTTCCTCAGTTAACTGCAATTTATGAGACAGCTGAGGCATTAAAAGGTACAGGTGTTCCATTAATTGCTGATGGCGGTTTAAGATATTCTGGTGATGTTGTTAAGGCTCTAGCTGCTGGAGGTTCTTGTGTTATGATAGGCTCATTAGTTGCAGGAACAGAGGAGAGTCCTGGTGAAACTATTATTTTTAGTGGACGTAAATTTAAATCTTATAGAGGAATGGGGTCGCTAGAAGCTATGGAAAGTGGTTCAAAAGATCGTTATTTCCAAGGAGGAGAAGAGGATGTTAAAAAGTTAGTTCCAGAGGGAATAGCAGCTCGTGTACCATACAAAGGTTCCTTATTTGAAGTTATTTACCAATTAGTAGGTGGATTAAGAGCTGGTATGGGGTATTGTGGTGCTGCTGATATAGAGAGCTTACATGATGCTAAATTTACACGTATTACAAATGCGGGTGTTCTAGAAAATCATCCTCATGATGTTACAATTACAAGTGAAGCACCAAACTATAGCCGCTCATTTTAATGAGAAGTTAATTAGTTAATATATAAAATACTTAAAACCTCCAATGTTGATATGTTGTTATAACAGGATATCTTTTGGAGGTTTTTTGATAAATTATTAGATATGAAGCGAAGTATTATTTCTTTTTTTATTATTCTTTTGTGTGTTTGCAATCACATAAAAGCCACAGATTATGACCCTGTTGTAGTACGTATAAACAACCTAGAAATAACAAAAGCTTATATAGAATATAATTTAAGACAGTATGGTGATGATTTCTCTAAAAAGGATACTAAACATTTTATGGATTCGTTGATACTCGATCGGGTTAAGGTGCAAGAGGCTAAAAGACAAGGTATAGATACCTCGTTTGTGTATCTTAATAAAGTGGCTGAGTATAGTCATCAATTAGCAAATCAACTGTTTTCACAAAGATTAGATAATTCTAGCTTTATTAGTAATTCTGTGGATAGTTTAGAATATCTTCAAATATATCATTTATATCAACCTATACCTCAACATGCAGGGGCTGTTTTTTTAGAGGAAAAAATAGAGCTTTTTAATTCACTCCATTCTATACTTGAAAGAGAACCGTCTTTAATAAAAGAGTATGTAGAGAAATATTCAGATATAACAACACCTTACTGGGTACGTCAAAAACAAAATGTTATAGAGTTTGATAGTAAGGTGTTGAGCTTAGGTGTTGGTGCTATCTCTGAACCTTTTCTTACACCTTCAGGTGTGCATTTAGTTAAAGTTATTAGTAAAAAGAAGTTCCCAGGAAAGGAAAAAAAGAGTGATTGGAAATCATTAAGTTTAGAAGAACTGGATGTTTTTTTGTCTAATATAAAACAGTCCTATGATTTTTCGTACACCTATGAAACCCCATGGAAAACAAATAATTGGGAGCCAAAGTCCGATCAAGTTTTATTTACGTTGAATGGCAAAGAATATACTAAGAATGATTTTGACTATTTTTCCAGGTCTAATCTTTCAAGCATAAATAAACAATATGTTTCATTCCTATTGAAGTCTATTTTTGATGAACAATATTTAAGTTTGGCAACTGGCGATAAGGAATTTGAATATTCTTTAATGGACTACAAGCATAAGTTGTTGTTAGAAGAACTAACACGTCGTGAATTAGAGAAAAGACAACCTATGAATCAATTGGGTCTTCAACGATTTTTCGAGGAAAATAAGAAGGATTATAAGTTTCAAATGCCACGGTATCAAGGACTCATAGTTTCATGTTCTAATCGTAAAGTGGCAAGAAGGGTTAAAAAAATTCTTCGCAGAAACAATCAAGAGGTTTGGACTGATTTTTTGAGAGAGGAGTTTAAATCATTAGATAATGAATTTGTGAAAGTTGAAGAAGGCCCTTTTGTTATAGGTGAAAATAGCTGTATTGATAAAAATATATTCAAACAAGGTAGCTATACCCCCTCATCTACACATCCTCGCTTAGTCATTAAAGGAGCAGTTGAATGGTACCCTACTAACTATTTAGAAGTGAAAGAACAAGTAGCAACTGATTATAAAGCTTATTTAAAGAAGAAATGGGAAGAGAATTTGATAGCAAATAGTGATATCGAATTTAATAAAGAGGCTTTAAAAACAGTTAATAAACACTGATGTAATAGATTAATACATTATCTTCGTATTTCTAGAGTATTATTTATGAAACGAACACAGACTCTTTTTCTTTTTCTTTTCAGCCTTTTTGTAAGTTGTACTTCTTACTATGATCATAAAGGAAAAACTCCTTTAGTAGAAGTAGAGGGCGATTTTTTATATAAAGAAGATTTGGTTCCTGTGATTGTAAATGCTGTGAATAGTGATGATAGCCTTTTGTTAGCAGAGCAATTTATTCGTTCTTGGATAGAAGAAGAGTTACTCTATGATAAAGCTAAGCGTAATGTTCCAAATATGGAAACAATAGAACAATTAGTTGAGAATTATAAAAAGTCTCTTATAATTCATGCTTATAAACAAGAACTAATAAGGCAACGTTTGGCTACAAATATCTCCGATGTAGAAGTAGAGAAATACTATAATGAGCATAGGGAGCTTTTTGTTTTAGAACAACCTATGATTCAAGGTTTATTTATGAAAGTACCATCAGCAGCTATGGGTATAAATAATGTTAGAAAGTGGTACAAACAAAAAGATAGTATAGCGATAGAAAATTTAGAAAAATATAGTTTGCATAATGCCGTAAAATATGAGTATTTTTACGATAAATGGATTCCTGCTGGAGCTGTATTAGATATGTTGCCAAGAAATTCATTTACATTAAATCAATTGGTTGATAAAAAGCAACATATAGAATTAAAAGACAGTGCTTATTATTACTTTTTAAACATCAGTGAGGTGCGTCAGATAGGTGAACAAGAGCCACTTGAATATGCAAAACAAAAAATAAATGATATTTTAGTAAATTATAAGCAAGTCGATTTTATACAGCAAGTAAAAGGCGACTTATATGAGAAAGCAATAAAAAGAAACAAAATAAAATACAATTATTAAATGGATAACATGAAAAGTTATACACGTCCTAAGCTTTTACTCCTTTTAGTGTTTATTCTAAATGGATTTTTCCTTCAAGCACAAACCAATGTTATTGATGAGGTGGTTTGGGTTGTCGGAGATGAAGCAATATTAAAGTCTGAAGTTGAAGAAGCTAGATTACATGCATTAAGTCAAGGGCAAAAATTCGATAGAGACCCTTATTGTGTAATTCCTGAGCAACTAGCTGTTCAAAAGCTTTTTTTGAATCAGGCTGCCATAGATAGTGTGGAGGTATCAGAATCTGAAGTAATTCAACAGGTCGATTTCTTAACCAACCAATACATTGAGGCTATTGGTTCAAGAGAAAAAATGGAAGAGTATTTCAATAAAACATCGACAGAGATTAGAGAGGCTATGCGTGATAATGCACGGGATGGATTAACCGTTCAAAAAATGCAACAAACATTAGTGGGAGAAGTAAAAGTAACTCCTGCTGAAGTTCGTCGTTATTTTAATGATTTGCCTTCTGATAGTATTCCTTATATACCGACACAAGTTGAAGTTCAAATAATAACTCATCA
Source organism: Bacteroidales bacterium (assembly GCA_012518235.1). Taxonomy (GTDB): domain Bacteria; phylum Bacteroidota; class Bacteroidia; order Bacteroidales; family Bacteroidaceae; genus Bacteroides_E. The sequence goes on along the minus strand of JAAYSY010000164.1, from coordinate 5,947 downwards.
ACCGAAAGTGTCAATTGCAGAGGAAGAAAGAATTAAGAAAGAGCTTCGTGATTATACAGAAAGAATTAACAATGGAGAGATTTCATTTTCTACTTTAGCTAGGTTATACTCAGAAGATAAGTTAAGCGCTATAAAAGGAGGGGAGTTAGGTTTTGAGGGAAGGGGACAATTAGTTCCTGAATATGCTAATGTGGCTTTTAACTTACAAGATCCTAATAAAGTATCTAAAATTGTAGAGTCTGAGTTTGGATTTCATATTATACAGCTAATTGAAAAAAGAGGAGACAGGGTTAATACACGTCACATTTTATTAAAACCACGCATTGACCCAGAAGATTTAGAAGCGGGTGTTTTACGTTTAGACTCTATAGCTGATGATATTCGTAGAGACAAGTTTTCATTTGATGATGCTGCTTCAATTTTATCTCATGATAAAGATACTCGAAATAACTATGGTTTGTTACCCAATCCATACACGGGTACGGCTCGTTTTGAAATGCAACAACTACCTCAAGAAATAGCAAAAGTTGTAGATAAAATGAAGGTGGGTGAAATATCAGATGCTTTTACAATGATCAATGAGAAAGATGGTAAAGAGATTTGTGTCATTGTTAAATTGAGATCTCGAATTGATGGACATAAAGCTACTATATCCGATGACTATCAAAGTCTTAAGGAAATTGTTTTAAGTAAAAAAACAGATGAAATGATTGATCAGTGGATACTTAAAAAACAAAAAGAAACTTATGTTCGTATTAATGAAGGTTGGAGAGATTGTGAGTTTAAATATCCTGGTTGGCTTGATGAATAATCAATGGAATGATTAATGATTAAATCAAAGAAAAAGACCAATAGCATATTATATCGTAGTCTTTTTGTTTTGTTTGTTTTGTGTAGTATGACTTTGTATGCACAAGATCAGAAACAACAAGAAAGGAAGACTAGAGTAGATTTATTACATGCAGATAAGGGGAAAGTGGATAAAAAAACGCGCCCTGATGTCCAGCTTTTATTAGGTAATGTAAAGTTACGTCACGATAGTATGTATATGTATTGTGATAGTGCCTTAATTTATGAAAAAACTAACTCTGTTGAGGCATTTAGTAACGTAAGAATGGAGCAAGGGGATACTCTTTTTATCTATGGAGATTATCTTTTTTATGATGGGATGTCGCAAATAGCTCAGTTACGCAGTAATGTTAAGCTTATTAATAGAAATACTACTTTAATTACAGATAGTCTAAATTATGATAGATTATATAATCTAGGTTATTATTTTGAAGGAGGTATTTTGTCGGATGAGGAAAATGTACTAACCTCCGATTGGGGAGAATATAGTCCTTCTACTAAATTGGCGGTCTTTAATCACGAGGTAACATTAGATAATCCTCGATTTATGTTAACGTCGGATACTTTAAAGTATCATACAGAAACTAAGTTAGCGACTATTTTAGGACCGTCAGATATTTATAATCAAGATAACCACATTTATTCAGAAAGAGGATTTTATAATACTCTTGACGACCAAGCTGAATTAATGGATCGTTCTGTTTTAACAAGCGGTGGGCGTCAATTAACAGGAGATAGCCTCTATTATGACCGTCGTATGGGGTATGGAGAAGCTTTTTATGATGTGGAGATGAATGATACCATTAATAAGAATATGTTAATGGGGGATTATTGTTACTATAATGAACATACCGAGTTTGCTTATGCAACAGGAAAAGCGGTGGTTGTTGATTATTCTCAACAAGATAGTTTATTTATCCATGGGGATACATTAAAGATGAATACTTATCATTTAAATACAGATTCGGTTTATCGTGATGTAATGGCGTATCATAAAGTAAGGATGTTTAGAAGTGACTTACAGGGAGTTGCTGATTCTTTAACGTATAATTCCAAGGATTCTTGTATAACCATGTATTACGATCCTATTTTATGGACAGGAGAACAGCAACTACTTGGAGAAGAGATTAAAGCTTATATAAAAGATAATAAGATAGATTGGGCACATATAATAAATCAAACGCTAGTAGTTGAACAAAAGGATACTATTCACTATAATCAGATTTCTGGAAAAGAGATAAAAGCCTTTTTCGAAGATAATCAATTGCATGAAGTTAATATTATAGGTAATGTATTGGTGGTCTTTTATCCTCAAGAAGAAGATAGTACAATGATTGGAATGAATACATCAGAAACAAGTCAGTTGAATTTGTTCTTTAAAGAACAGAAGGTTGAACGAATGATTATGAGTCCTAAATCGAATGGTGTCCTTTATCCTATGGATCAAATACCAGAGGATAAACTGCGTTTAGCCAATTTTCAATGGTTTGATTATATTCGTCCTAAGAATAGAGAGGATATTTTTGAATGGCGCCCTAAAGCAGAAGAAGCTAAGTTGAAGAAGTCAGATAGAGAGCCTATTGATATATCTAAAAGAACCCAAATACAAAGGAGGTAAGTATGATGTTTAAAATGAGAAAACCAAAAGAATATAAGCCTACGTATATATATTATGATGAACGTAAAGAGAGGCTTAAGAAAATGGAAGAAGAGGCTAAAAGAGAACTTGGTCTATTGGAACCCAAAGAATATTCTGCCGAGGAGATAAGAGGAAAGTTTGTAGAGGCTTCGACTCATTTAAAGAGAAGAAAGAAAAAAAACAGACAACCACTTCATGTGGGTGTTTTAATTATTTTAATTTTACTTCTTATCTATATATGGCATTATTTACATACGGGAAGTTTGACATTTTAATTAGAATTAGAAAGTTGTTTTATGAGTGATATAATTCATTTATTGCCAGATTCAGTAGCTAATCAAATAGCTGCAGGAGAGGTAATACAAAGGCCTGCATCTGTTGTAAAAGAACTTGTCGAAAATGCAATCGATGCCGGAGCAAAGAATATTCAAGTCATTATTACTGATGCAGGAAAGAGTGTTATTCAAGTGATTGACGATGGAGAGGGGATGACCGAAACCGATGCTCGATTATCATTTGAACGACATGCTACATCTAAAATTCAGAATGCGAGTGATTTATTTGCTTTACGTACTATGGGATTTAGAGGCGAAGCCTTGGCTTCTATAGCTGCTATTGCCCAAGTGGAATTAAAAACTCGTCGAAATAATGAAGAGTTAGGAACTCATGTTGTAATTGAGGGTTCAAAGTTTAAGAAACAAGAATTAATTTCTTGTCCAAAGGGGAGTCAATTCATTATAAAGAATTTATTTTTTAATGTACCAGCTCGTAGAAAATTCTTAAAATCTAATGCCACTGAATTAAACCACATTCTAAATGAGATAGAACGTATTGTACTAGTTAATCCTGATATCAGTTTTTCTTTATTTAGTAATGATACGCAATTATTTGATTTGCCAGCAGCTCCTATTAAACAACGTATTGTGAATGTTTTTGGTAAACGTATGAATCAGCAACTACTTAATGTAGATGTAGATACAAGTATGGTTTCGGTAACAGGCTTTGTTGGTAAACCAGAATCCGCACGAAAACGAGGAGCTCAGCAGTTTTTCTTTACTAATGGGCGTTATATGCGCCATCCATATTTTTATAATGCAGTGATGGATGCCTATGAGGAATTAATCCCTGCAGATGAGAAGATACCTTTTTTTCTTTATCTAAATGTTGATCCCGCTCAAATAGATGTGAATATTCATCCAACCAAAACAGAAATTAAATTTGAGAATGAGCAAGGAATTTGGCAAATACTTTCTGCAGCTATTAAAGAGTCATTAGGTAAATTTAATGAGGTGCCTTCTATTGATTTTGATCAAGAAGGAATGCCTGAAATTCCTATATTTGAAGATGAACAACCTGTTTCTTTTCCAGATATTAATTTGGATCAGACTTTTAATCCTTTCCAGACAACAGGTGAAGATTATGCTAGAGCTCCTATAAATTGGAAATCTGGAGATGTTGGACAACCAAAAGCTAGTAAAATAAATCAGGATATAGACGAACCTTTTGATGATAGTAATTGGGAGGAGCAGTCTGTTGTTGTGCCATCGGAACCGTCACTTTATGGAGAGAAAACTCAAAATGTAGTAGAGGAGGGAGCAACCCATCTACAATATAAGGGAAGATATATTTTAACTGCTATTAAATCGGGCTTAATGGTGATTGATCAACATCGTGCACATGTTAGAGTTCTTTTTGATCAGTATATGGAACAAATTAAGAACCAGAAGGGTATTTCGCAAGGTGTTTTATTTCCCGAAATGGTTGAACTAACAGCTGCTGAAGTCTCTATTCTTGAGAGTATTCAGGAAGACTTATCTCTGGTAGGATTTGAATTATCAAACCTAGGTGGAGGTTCTTACTCCATCAATGGCGTACCTTCTGGAACCGATGGTCTTGATCCTATTGTTTTAATTAAGAATATGATTGAAACGGCTATACATAAAGGTAGCGATGTAAAGCAGGAGATTCAAAGTAACCTAGCATTAACTTTAGCTGAGGCTGCTGCTATCGCATATGGTCAAGTATTAAGTAATACTGAAATTATAGCTTTAGTAAATGCTCTTTTTTCATGTAAAACCCCCAATTATACACCTAATGGATTACCCGTTTTAACTACTTGGCTTGATGAAGATATAAAAAAGAGATTTGACTAGTTTACACTAAAGTTTCTTTCAAAAATGCAGTATGTAAGTAATGTATTTGAACAAAAGAGAACTCTGCCTTGTTATGTTTTATAGTGAGTGATATTTTCTATGTAATATAAAAATCTAGAATTATGAAAAGATGGTTAACGCTATTTATTTTCTTGTTAGTAATAGCATCAGCTTCAGTTGATGCGCAAGAAGTACAATATGATAATGCAACAGGTAACAAGCATGAAGTATTCACTAATAATTTTGGTAGTAATTGGTTTTTCTCTTTAGGTGGAGGTGCAGAAGTTTTGTTTGGTAATGATGATACTGCAGGTAGCTTTGGAAAACGAATTAGTCCAACTTTGAATTTTGGGGTAGGTAAGTGGTTTACTCCTGGTATAGGTCTTCGCCTACAATATAGCGGATTACAAGCTAGAGGATTTAGTTATACTGAGAATGATTTTACTAAATCTTGGAATAAGGATGAGGGGTATTACAAGCAGAAATTCAATTATATGAATTTGCATGGTGATGTGTTGTTTAACTTAAGTAGTTTAATAGCAGGATATAATCCTGATCGTGTTTACGAAGTAATCCCTTATCTTGGAGGTGGTTTAACACATACATATAGTAAGTCTAAGAGACAAGCATTAGCTCTTAACTTTGGAATTATAAATCGGTTTAAAGTAGCAGATTCTTGGGATCTAAATTTAGAGTTAGCCTCAATGGGAACTCAGAATAAGTTTGATGATCAGTTGGGTGGAAGTCGTGATTTAGATGGTGTTGTAAGTGTTACAGCAGGTGTAACTTATCATTTCAATCCTTCAGGATTTAGAAAACCTCAAGTTGCACGTCAAGTTATTTCAGAGGCTGAATTAAAATTAATGCGTGATAAAATGAACGAGATGGCTTCTCAAAATCAAAATTTAGAAGCTCAACTATTAGAAGCAGAGAGAAAACCAGAGGTTGCAATCATTAAGGAAACTGAAAAAACAACACCCGATATAGCGCCAAGAGCGGTCTTTTTTGCTATAGGTTCTTCTTCAGTATCGTCTCAAGAAGTTGTTAATTTAGGTTTTTTAGCCGATCAAATGAAACAATATCCTAATTTGAAATTTAACTTAACAGGGTTTGCTGATGCTTCTACTGGAAGTGCAGATCTTAATAAACGACTTAGTAAGCAACGCGCTCAATCTGTTGTAGAAGTTTTAGTTAATACTTATAATATTGATAGAAATAGATTAGCAGTTCAGTCTGTGGGAGGGGTAGATAAGTATGACAAAGACTATCTAAATAGAATGGTACTTGTAGAAGTTGTAGAATAGTT
>JAAYSY010000163.1 GCA_012518235.1 Bacteroidales bacterium | reverse complement strand
AGAAACGTTGTACAACAATCCATAATAAATATAGGTTAAAGAGGAGGAGAATAAGAAAAAAAGAATAATTTTGCTATAAGGCTAATAAAGGAACTAGACTAAGAGACACACTAAATGTAACACTACCATAAGATGTAATTTATAGATAAACTCTTTCATGCAGGTTTCACTCCTCTTTACAAAACAAAAAAACCAAAGTCTAAGAAACGTCTTAAACCTTGGTTTTATAATTTTAGCTTTATTGCTTATTGAAGCAGTACTACTGAGATATTTTTCAGTTGATACCTAAATCCTCTATAACTTTCTCTATTTTTTTGTCTGCATCTGCATTAGCTTTATCAAAATCATCACGGCCCTTCATTTCACCTTTTACTTCTATATAGAATTTTATTTTAGGCTCAGTTCCCGATGGGCGAACAGATACTTTATCTCCAGCTTCAGTAAAATACTGTAATACGTTAGAAGTATCAGGCATTACAATATCAGATTGTTTGCCTGCAGCATCCGTAGCTTTTAAAGTTTTATAGTCTTTCCAAAGCACTACTTTAGAACCTGCAATTTCTTTAGGTGGGTTATTACGGAAATTAGTCATCATTTGACGAATTTCATCGGCACCTGATTTTCCCTTTTTAACCACACTAATTCCTTTTTCTTTAGAGAAGCCATATTTTACATAAATATCCTCTAATACTTGATATAAAGATTTTCCGTTATCTTTTGCCCAAGCTGCTATTTCAGCCATTAAACAACAAGCAGTAACTGAATCTTTATCACGCACATAGTCTCCAGGTAAAAAACCATAACTTTCTTCTCCACCCCCAATGTACTTTTCTTTACCTTCGCGCTCACGAATTTCACTAGCAATCCACTTAAATCCAGTATAAGTATCAAGCATCTTAATCTCTTTACTTTGTGCTATCTCTTTTATCAACTCTGTAGTTACAATCGTTTTAACACAGAATTCATTTCCTTTTAATAGCCCTTTTTCTTGATACTGAGATAAGATATAGTATAAATATAATAGACAAATTTGGTTTCCGTTAACTAAAACCCACTCTCCTTCATCATTTTTACAAGCAATACCAATACGATCACCATCAGGGTCACTAGCCATAACTAATTCAGCGTTAGTTTCTTTAGCACGTTCAATAGCCATAGAAAGAGCAGCAGGTTCTTCAGGATTAGGAGACTCTACCGTTGGAAAATCACCACTTACTACATCTTGCTCTGGAACATTAACTATATTGGTAAAGCCCCAGTATCTTAACGCTGCAGGTACCATTTTAACACCTGTTCCGTGAATAGGAGTATATACTAATTTTATGTCGTGTTGACGTTTTATAATCTCTGGATTAATAGATATACCTCTTCCAACTTCTAAAAATATAGAGTCAATTTTTTCTCCTATAATTTCAATAAGCTCTTTATTTCCTTCAAACTTAACTTCTTTAGGAGACATTTTATTCACTTCATTAATAATGCCCATATCGTGTGGAGCTAATACTTGAGCACCATCATTCCAATACGCTTTATAACCATTGTACTCTTTAGGATTGTGAGAAGCTGTTATCATAACACCACTTTGACAACCTAAATGACGTATAGCAAAAGATATTTCTGGTGTAGGACGTAAGTCCTCAAAAAGATAGACTTTTATTCCATTAGCTGTGAAAATATCTGCCGTTATTTCAGCAAATTTTCTACTGTTATTACGACAATCATGACCAATAACTACAGCTATTTGCTCTAGATCTTTAAATTGCTCATTTAAGTAATTAGATAAGCCTTGAGTAGCCATACCTAAAGTATACTTATTCATTCGATTACTACCCACTCCCATAATGCCGCGAAGTCCACCAGTACCAAACTCTAAGTTTTTATAGAAAGACTCAATAAGGTCGGTTTTATCTTCCTGTTCAAGCATTTTTTTTACTTCAGCTTGAGTTTCCTCATCAAAAGCAGGAGTCAACCATTGTTTTGCTTTATCTGTAACCTCTTGTATTAGTTCCTGATTTTTCATAATGTACTTTTATTAAATATTTTTTTGTTTTAGTCTTGATACACAAATATAAAATAAACAACTTAAAATATCGTATACTTGATAAATAAAACAGAAGAAGCCTCTTTTTTTATCAGTGTACGAGGTTTATTAGCTATTCATTATTTTAGTTTTCACTGTTATTTTCGGCAGGTACTTTATATCTATCGCCTGTTTGTTTAATGTATTCTCTAGCAAAATCCTCAGGTAAACCTGGTCTTTTTACATCAGCAGGCTGTCCTATTTCATTTCTCAAGAATTGACCATTTTTTTCTTGCTTTACAATCCCATCTTGATACTTAACAATTAAAAATTCACCCAATCGTTTCCAAGTATCAAACGTACTCTGTGCGGCAGTGGTTGTGTATTGAGTTAAATATTTTACTCCTTTCGTTTTGTCAGTTTTTAATAAGTCTTGAGCTACTTGCTCTATACCTTTTTGATTCAGAGCAAATTGATCTTCAATTTCTGTTTGTAATCCTCTTAAATCATCAATCATTAAATTATAGCGAGGATAGATCATATTAGAAACCCAGTTATAAATCCAAAAAGACGAATCCCAAGAAAAAGTAATATAATCTGCACCATTCGCTTTATAACAAGGAGGAACTTCTGTTGCACAGCAATAAACAGGAGTAAAGACAGCCATATTTGCATCATCAGTAGCAAACCATAGTACCCCTCCTACTTCATCGGGAAGATAATCTCTCATTTGTGCTACAAAAACAAAACCAGCTTGTTGTGTAGATATAGGTCTTTCATTAAAATACTCTTCACCATCTACGTTAAAGGTTAACGGAGATAATCGATAAGGTGTTTTATAAGGTCCTGCGCCAAAATCTTGACTGATATCTAAAGCCGTACCTTCATAATGATCTCGCATTGCATTTTGTACGTCACGTACAGATATTTTGTTTTTAGGACGCACAAAGAGTGGCATAGGTTCATCTGTATCCCCTTCAATGTAAGGCAATAAATCATCCCCTAAATCAGTAAACATATTGTAGTAACTCCAAACTCTAGCTTCACAAAAGCGACGAGCACCAAAATCTAAAGGAGCGTATGCTTTTGAAAAACTAAAATCCTTATTTACACCATCAAAATAACCCTTTTCACGTGCAAAAGAGATGACATCTGAAGAATAAAGACAATTTTCTTTATCATTCATATTAAATTGGTGAATACGCGAGTGATTAGCATGAGCAGTTATACAATCATCAGGAACTCTAACAGCTACCCAAACAGCCCCACGGATACCTGGACCTTTACCAATCATTTCCATTACCCAGATTTCATTAGGATCAGCTATTGTAAAAGATTCTCCTCCACTGTAATAACCATATTCTTGTACTAAATCGGTCATCACCTTAATGGCTTCTCTAGCTGTACGAGAGCGTTGTAAAGTAACATAGATTAAACTGCCGTAATCCATTATTCCTGTTGTATCTGCCAACTCGGGACGCCCACCAAACGTGGTTTCCGCAATAGATAACTGATATTCATTCATGTTTCCAACCACGTTGTAAGTTTGTCGTGCTTGTTTTATTTGACCTAAATATTTTCCAGTATCCCACTCATAGATATCTAAAAGAGCACCTTTAGGATAAGTGGCTGCTGGGTAATGATACAGTTCACCGAACAACCCATAGGAGTCAGCAGAATAAGATATTATTGTTGACCCATCGGTTGATGCAGCCTTGCCAACTATTAAATTAGTACAAGCAAAAAGCGATAATCCGCCATAGGTTATCCATAATGTTAGTAATAGTAGAAATTTTCGCATATTTTATCTTTTTAATATTATTAATATTTCACCAGTAAAATGTCTCTTTAATTATCGTTTTATTATTGCAGTTATCCACTACATAGAATTCTACTTCGTGCTGCTTTCCCTTTTTAATAAGAGTGGGATCTAAAGAATAAATTACCTCATTAGACATTATTTGCAATCCAAAAGGAACAAACTGTCCATCAATAGTCCCTTTATAAGTATTTATTCCAGACTCTTCATCCTTGACTTTAAAACGGATCGTTCCCTTGCTCCAACCAGCTTTATTCAAAACATTCACTATGGGAGGAATTGTATCTACAGCAACAGTAAAAGTTCCTATTTCTCTTACTTTAGCATCCATATAACCATTATTGTAACTTCCACCTATTGGGTAAGTTTTACCTCTACTATTAATACCTGCTACATAATACTTAGTGGTATCATTTGCAACATCCGATCGCAAACCTATTCGCAAAGTAGCCCAAGTATGAAGCGGGATGCTTTCTGTTGTTAATCTATAAACATGAGATGCAAAATCAGAACTTGGTGTAATTTTCATATCTAAATAAGCATCGTCATATAACACTCCTTTAGGTAGAAACAAATCAAACCCAGGCTCTTGTAGGTAATTGAATCTATTCCACTTCATATGGTATTTGTCACGTACCGCTATTGGGTCTATTTTTTGTTTCTTCCCCACTACTGTAAATCGATACTTACTAGAATTACCATATAAATCGGTTAATGTGTATACAAAATTATAATCTCGTTCTTCATCAATAGTAATTAACCCTCGCTCGTCATTATGAGAGGTTAACATGCGTAATGTATTTCCAGGCTCAATAAAAGACTTCATGTAGCGATTATAGGTCCAAGAGTTAATCATTCTATTTTCATTTCCTGAAAATCTATCTACTATACTCTTAAATATAAGTTGATTATCCACCTCTAGTGTCACAGTGTGTACTCCATAATTATTCGATGTTCCATCCATATAATCAAAGGCACGAATAGCTGCCCCTATTGTTCCCCATGCTACAATGGGTTTTGTATTTATAGTAAATTGCTGAGCTTTTTGACTCCCTTCTACTACCCCTTTTCCTCGCTGGGGAAAAATCATATACCCTTGCGCTTTAGGGGCTGTCGTATCTCTAATTTTATTCTTGAAAAAGGGTAATGGATCAATGTAATCTCCTGTTTCATTTTCTATCACATCTAAATGTAAATGCGGTCCAAAAGAATATCCTGTATTCCCTGCATAAGCAATAAGATCTCCTTTTTTTACAGGATACTCATTGGGTTCAGGGATAATATCCACTTGCCAAGATTCTTTTTCAAATTGTTCTCTTTTAGCCCGTTGAGCTACTTTACCAACAAAGCCACTTAAGTGCCTATTAATAGTAGTAAACCCATTATTATAAGTAACATGGAGTACATAACCCGATCCATGCGTTATTTGTATTCTAGAGATATAACCATCGGCTAACGACTTTAAGTGTTTACCTGATACCCCCTGTGTTTTTATGTCAATTCCACCATGAAAGTGATTCGCTCTAATTTCACCGAAATTTCCACTAAGAAACAAGGAAAAATCAAAAGGTGAGGAAAACCCAGTTCTTGGGGTTTCTTGAGCATTAACAGCTATACTTAGAATTGAAATTAAAACAAGTAAAATACGCTTCATATCCATATAAATCTTATGTAGGATAGCAAAAATACATATACTCCTTAAATATTGAAAGGAGTATTCTAAATACCTTTCATATTGATCTCAGAAATAGATTTATTTTAATCAATACCTCACTTTACAAAACAGGTAACCGTAGCTATTCGCTGAGAAATAGTTTCTAAACCACTAACCAATTCTTCTATAACACTTTGTACTGTTTGTGGCTGTTTTAATAGGGATGCCACTTGACCTATCTCTAGCTCTCCATTTTCTAAATCTCCTTCAAAAATCCCTTTTTTAGCTCTTCCTTTTCCTAGATAATCTTTTAGTTCATCTATCGACGCTCCATTATTTTCCATGGTGCAAACTTGTTCACTAAAAGAGTTCTTTGCTAAACGCGTTGGGACTACTTTTTTAAGTAGTAATTTGGTATCCCCTTCTTTTAGATTTAAGCAGTGAGACTTAAACAATTCACTAGCAGAACTTTCTTTAGTAAGAGCAAAGCGTGTACCTATTTGAACACCCTCAGCACCCAGACAGAAAGCAGCTAACAAAGAATCACTATGTCCTATTCCACCAGCAGCAATTAAAGGTAAGTTTGTTACTTTACGCACGGCAGGTATTAAACACATAGTAGTGGTTTCTTCTCTTCCATTATGTCCACCCGCTTCAAAACCTTCAGCTACAATAGCATCTACCTCTGCTTCTTCGCATTTTCCTGCAAAATAAGAGGAAGAGACAACATGCACTACCTTTATTCCGAAAGATTGTAGTTTTTTTGTCCAGACTTTAGGACTACCAGCGGAAGTAAAAACTATTTTTATGCCCTCATCAATTATGATCTGCATAATTTCTTCTATTTGTGGGTAATTTAAGGGTACATTTACTCCAAAAGGTTTATTTGTGGCTGCTTTACATTTTTGAATATGTTCTTTTAAAACTTCTGGATACATAGAGCCTGCACCAATAAGACCTAATCCTCCTGCATTACTTACGGCAGAAGCTAACCTCCACCCACTACACCACACCATACCTCCTTGTATAATAGGATATTGAATATTAAAAAGGGAACAAATACGATTTTGCATGACTTATAAGATTTGTTTTATCAATAGTAATAACTTCTAACTCATACCATTGAGTTAGCCTTATAGTCAAAACAAGTGTTTTAGAGCTATTGTTTTAGAAAAGACAGATTTTACCACCAACGATAACCACTCCTGCATAAGGGGTCATCATAACAAGGATCGACAGACCACCTTGTTTTAGGAAATGAACGAAACTCCCACCAGTTTTTATAAAGTTGTGCAACTTCTAATACTTCTTCATCTGATAAAAAATAGATTCCTTCATAATTATCTGCATTAGCATAGACCATTTTGCACCCTAAAGAAGCTGGATGTCCTAAACGTATGCTTTCAATAATCCACAGAAGACTTTCTCCAAGTCGTATTTTTTCACCAAAATAGGAAGAAATAGGTGGCATTGGAAAAGAAGGAATTATAGTTAAATCTTCTACATAATTAAGTAATTCGGGTATATGCTCTTCTGTAAAAAGAGGGACTTCAACATATCCTTGAGGGCTTTTAGTCTGATAAGTTCCTGCTTTAAGTTGCTTTACGAAAAGTTTAACATCGGGATCATCATAAATTAGCTCTCCATTGTTACAACCCATCTGAACGGCTCCAACAATAATCAAAAGAAGAACAAGGAGGGACTTTTTCATTTATATGATGATTTTGAGGTTTTTATTGTGTTAACTCAATCGAGCTAATCATTGTATTTGAAGTATAAGATTTTAGGTTTCTAGATTTATTACTTTATTTGTTATGTCAACTTTAAAAGCAAAGTACTCTTACTTTAAAAAAGAATACCTTGCTTTTTATTTAATTTCAATAATCAACAAGCTCTTAGACTCATATCAAGTCCTTTTACTGAGTGTGTTAAAGCTCCTACTGAAATATAATCCACACCACATTCAGCATACTCACGAATAGTTTCATAAGTTATACCCCCAGAAGATTCTACTTCATATTTTCCATCTATCAAATCTACGGCCTTCTTAGTTTCAGTTGGGTTAAAATTATCAAGCATTATTCGATGAATACCACCTAACTTTAACACTTCATTTAATTCATCAAAATTACGAACCTCAATCTCAATTCTTAATTTTTTATTATGCTCTTGGCAATAGGATAATGCAGCATGTATAGCATTTTCTATTCCTCCAGCAAAATCAATATGATTATCTTTCAGTAAGATCATATCAAATAAACCAATGCGATGGTTCTCACCTCCACCAATTTTTACGGCTTTCTTTTCAAGCATACGCATTCCTGGTGTAGTTTTTCTTGTATCTAATACTTTAGCATTAGTTCCTTTAATTTGTTGAACATATTTATGTGTCATTGTTGCTATGCCACTCATACGTTGCATAATATTCAACATCAAACGTTCTGTTTGCAATAAGGATTGAATTTTCCCTGCAATAGTCATAACTATATCGCCAGGCTTTACAGCTACCCCATCTTCTATGAACACCTCTATTTCTAATTGAGGATCAAATTTATGTAAAACCTCTTTAGCTACCTCAACACCAGCTAAGATACCTGGTTCTTTAATTAATAGTTCCGATTTGCCAACTGCAGTATCAGGTATACATGATAAAGTAGTATGATCTCCATCTCCTATATCTTCAGCAAAAGCCAAATCAATCAATTTATCAATTAACTCTTTTTCTTTCATTGTTATTTTTCTATTCTTATTCGATGAATGTATAAACCTTTATCACTCTTTTTCAAAAAACAATTAACTCTAAATGCTCCATTCGATGTTGTTAGTTCACCCATTATATATGCCGATCCATTTCGATCACCTTGGTGCTTCATTTCAAAGCTAATTACTTTATTTTTGGAGAAAAAGGCTACTAATTCTTCTGTTGTATCTTTTTTGGATAACTCTTTACTTTCTTTGTTTATAGTTAAAGCCACTTCATCACCTAGAAACTGACTCAGCGTGTTTATATCTCCTTTACTCAAAGCTTGTGTTATCTGATTTGAGGGTTGAGCCAATAACGGAGTTAAAAGCAAACATAAAGTTAGACCTATTAATACTTTCTTCTTCATAATCACTTATGAGCTTTAGTTTGGTCAAAGATAAACATAAGGAATAACTAAAACTAAAAAATAGCTAAAATTACGCTAAAATGATAAAAGACTTATAAGCGCATTTTATTTAGCTTTAACAAAACAAAGGTGTACTATTGGTGAGCTAAAAGTCGCTTCTTAGCCATATCTTCATAATTTGTATTGGGACGACCATAATTAGCATAAGGATAAATAGCTATTCCTCCACGTGGAGTAAACAAACCGGTAACTTCTATATATTTAGGATTCATTAAATGAATTAAGTCTTTCATTATTATATTTACACAATCTTCGTGAAAGGCACCATGATTACGGAAACTAAATAAATATAGTTTTAAACTTTTGCTCTCCACCATTTTTTTATCGGGTAAATAACTAATGATGATTTCAGCAAAATCAGGTTGATTTGTAATAGGACACAAACTAGTAAACTCAGGACATTTAAACTGAACCCAATAATCATTATCAGGATGCTTGTTATCAAAGGCCTCAAGTACCTCGGGAGCATAATCTTGTCTATACTCTGTTTTTCCTCCTAATAATGTTAGTTTATCTTCTAAACGATTGCTTTCTGCGTTTTTCTCCATATTCTTATATACCTTTTTTTAGAGTTAAATAATTGGCTAATCCGTTATTTCTCAACTTACAAGCAGGACAATGACCACACCCCTTTCCTATTAGTCCATTGTAACAAGTTAAAGTTTCTTCTCTTATCAAATCAAACACACCTAATTTGTCTGATAATGCCCAGACTTCTGATTTATCTAAGTTCATTAGAGGAGTATGTATAATAAACTCTTGATCCATAGCTAAGTTAATTGTTTTTGTTGCGGATTCTATAAAGTTGAGTCTGCAATCAGGATACCCACTATAATCAGCTTCAGAAACACCTGTTATTATATTCTTTATCTGATGCTCGTAAGCATAAACTGCAACCATACTTAAGAAAAATAAATTTCTACCGGGAACAAAGGTATTGGGACAATTATTGTCTTCATCCATTTTTATTGATGCATCAGTCAATGCATTTTTACTTAAGCTTGAAATAAAACTTGCATCCAGCAACTGAAAGTCAACTTTTGCTTGATTAGCTAATTTACGTGCAACATCAATTTCAGCACTATGTTTTTGGTTATATGAAAAACAAACAGCATAGACTTTATCAAACCTTTCTTTTGCCCAATATAAACAAGTTGTTGAGTCTTGTCCCCCACTAAAAAGAACGACGGCTTTATTATCTCCCATTTTATAAGTCTTTTATTTTTAATATATTATAAGAGATGTCCTCATCATACACATCAGTACCTTCTATTTTTTTAATATAAGATACAACACGAATAGTTATTGGTAAGACAATCACCTCATACAGAGACTTTAGAACAACTTGTAAAGCCATTAAATAAAATAAGTTGTTCCATGCTATAATTCCAGCAAATGCAATAGGGAAAAAGATAATAGAGTCAGCAGACTCACCTACTACTGTTGACCAAATAGCACGAGCTGAAAAGTTTTTGCCATTGCTAGATAGTTTCATTTTACTCATTACATATGCATTTAGAAAAGAACCAGCTAAAAATGCAATTAAGCTAGCTACAACAATTCTTGGAGCTAATCCAAAAATAAAATTAAAATGTTCTTCTCCTTCCCAATAAGGAGCTGCAGGTAATGCAACTGCAATAAGACCTAAAGCTACTACAAAAAAGTTCATTGCAAATCCTGTCCAAATAATTAATCGGGCTTTTTTAAAACCCCAAACCTCCACTATACAATCGTTGATTATATAAGAAATTGGAAAGACTAATAATCCAGCAGTAACTGAAAAATCGCCATAAACATGTATAACTTTTGTTTCTAAGATGTTTGCTGCGATAAGACACACATTAAATAATATCCCCAGCAGCATAAAAGGGACAGATACCTTTTTATTCATAATTCTTGTTTTTTACGTGGTTATTCAAGCACACGAGTTAATAAAATAATATAAATTTAGCGCAAAGATAGTTATTTGCCGTTTCAAAACAATCCTTCAGAACAAAACAATTACTAAGATAGGATTCGCTTTACTACTAGACTACTAACATAAAAAAACCACTTTTATAGATAATCCATCAATTTATTCACTATTTTTGCCAAAGAAAACTAAATATGAAGTTTTCTACCATTTTAGGTTGTATTCATTTAATAGATGACTACTGAAAAGGGAAACAGGTGTAAATCCTGTACAGTCCCGCTGCTGTGAACTCTCATATCGTAGCTTTTATTCTTTAAGTCACTCTTTAAAAATAAGGGGAAGGCAAAAAGCTAAGAGTAAGTCAGAAGACCTGCCTAAAAATCATCACTTTGCTTTCGAGGAAAAGCGCTGATTATTTCCAACTTAAATTAGCAAGAGAATTTAAGTTGGAATCTTCTGCATACCTTCAATGCTAGTGATTATAGAATAGTATTAAAAACTAGTAAAAAAGAGATCTTAGGTTGAGTATGCAACGAACTATTATTTTACTACTTACACTTATAAGTTGT
>JAAYSY010000162.1 GCA_012518235.1 Bacteroidales bacterium | reverse complement strand
CTTCAATGCTAAAATCAAATCTTTTAGAGCTAGTTTAAGAGGGGTAAGAGATGTGAACTTCTTTATTTATCGTTTAACTAAAATTTATGCTTAATATGAAAATCCCACAGCTTTTCGGTATGATCCATTAAAAATAAATTTCTTTTAGAAATTTCAAGGTGAATAGTTTTATCAGTCGTGGGACTTTCTTAATAAAGGAGGTTCTACGATTTTCATTTTAAATGAAACACCAAAAAAATAATTTAATGTAAGGAATCAGTACAAGCTAAAAGCCCTAAAAAACAAAAAAGCTAAAAACCTATTTTACTAGATTTTTAGCTTTTTCTTGCGGTACGTACGGGACTCGAACCCGTGACCCCCTGCGTGACAGGCAGGTATTCTAACCAACTGAACTAACGCACCTTTTTGTTCTTTTCCTTTTGAAGACGATGCAAAGATAAGTCTATTTTTTTGATAAACAACAAAAATGAAAGGATTTTATTTCTTTTATTGAATCAAGATAAAAGAAACAGAATAATAGTATATTTGTTTTATCTTTTTTCTTAAATTATAATGTAATTAAAAGAGCGGAAAATGAATAGAACGCCAATAAATAGAGAGCTGTTTCAAGAGAAACTTAAAAAATATCAAGTAACAGACTTTGCTAAAGCTACCATAAGAGAAATTAAGGGAATAGCAGAGGAGCTAGAATGCGAATCGGGTATTGAGTTTGTAAAAATGGAAATGGGGGTGCCTGGACTTCCTCCTGCACAAATAGGGGTGGAGGCTGAGATTGAGGCTTTACAAAGTGGGATAGCTAGTTTATATCCCGATATCAATGGATTGCCCAGATTAAAGAAGGCGGCATCACAATTCATCAAGTCGTTTGTTAATATTGATATTAAACCCGAAGGGTGTGTGCCTGTAACAGGAAGTATGCAAGGAACTTTTGCCTCATTTATAACTTGTACGCAGTGCGATGAGAAGAAAGATACTATTTTATTTATCGATCCTGGATTTCCTGTTCAAAAACAGCAGATTACCGTCATGGGTAAAAAATATGAATCGTTCGATGTTTATCATTTTCGCGGACATAAACTCAAAGATAAATTAGAAGGATATCTTAAAAAAGGAAATATAGCTGGTATTATTTATTCTAATCCCAATAATCCTAGTTGGATCTGTCTAAATAATGAAGAATTAAAAATAATAGGTGAGTTAGCTACACAATATGATACCATTGTATTGGAGGATTTAGCTTACTTTGGTATGGATTTTAGAAAAGAGTTAGGGAATCCTGGTAAACCACCGTATCAGGCATCAGTAGCAAACTATACTGATAATTATGTTATACTAATGTCAGGATCAAAGGTGTTTAGCTATGCAGGTCAGCGAATAGGTGTTGCTTGTATATCAGATAAATTATATACTAGATCTTACCCTGGTTTTAAGACACTTTATGGTGGCGGAACTTTTGGAACGGTATTTATACATCGTGTATTGTATGCCCTCTCTTCAGGAACAAGTCATTCTGTACAATATGCTATGGCTGCTATGTTAGAGGCTGCTAGTACTGGTGAATATGCGTTTTTAGATGATATAAAAGTATATGGGCGTAGAGCAAATAAGTTGAAAGATATTTTCTTGAGATATGGATTTTATTTAGTTTACGACAAAGATATGGATGATTCTATTGCAGATGGCTTTTATTTTACTTTGGGGTATCCAGGTATGACTAGTGCCGAATTAGCTACAGAGTTAATGTATTACGGAGTTAGTGCTTTGCCTTTGAATACTACAGGTAGTGAACAGCAAGGACTACGAGCTTGTACATCGTTTATAAAAGATCATCAGTATGAATTGCTAGAGAGTAGAATGCAGTTATTTGCAAAAAACAATCCTTTATAAATTCAAACGAAAAAAACAGATAAGAAATATGAGTATTGATCCTAATATGTTTAGAATTGAGTCGAACGATATTCCTCCTGAAAAAGGGAGATTACTTTTGGCTGAACCTTTTTTGCCCGATTTGAATTTTCGACGTGCTGTGATTTTGCTAATTGAACGCGATGAAAAGGGGGCTATGGGGATAGTTTTGAATCATATGTTTTCAAATCTCACATTAAATAAAGTAATTAAAGATTTAGATACAGATCTTTCTATTCCGTTATTCAATGGAGGACCAGTGTCTAATGATACGCTTTTTTATATACATACAATGGAATATATTCCTGGAGCTCTTCCTCTTCAGGATGGACTTTTTCTGAATGGTGATTTTGATTTAATTAAAACAATGATAGAGGAGAAAAAAGACTTAGAAGGTAAAATTCGTTTTTTTCTTGGTTGTTCGGGTTGGGGAAGTGAGCAACTTAAAAACGAATTGAATCAAAACTCTTGGATTGTTACAGAAGAAAAAACAAGTGTATTATTAAGTACACCGCCACGATTACTTTGGGAGAAGGTTATGACTAATCAGGGTGGCAAGTATGGAGTCTGGGCAAAGTATCCGCTCAATGCAAAATTAAACTAGCTACATAAATCATATGGTTTTATGGGGTGACAGATAAACTCAGAGGAAGACTAAAAAAAGAATCTTATTTTTAGAGTTTTCCTCTTATTTTTTAGTCATTACTTAATTGGTCTTTATTAATTAACTGGTAGATATAAGTATCTTGATATTCCCCTTCAATCATTAACCAATCTTTTAATAGAGCTGCTTTTTTAAATCCTAAAGACTTAAATAATTGTATGCTCGGTCCATTATTTGCAGCTATATAGGCATAAAGTTGTCTAAACTGCAAAAACTGAAAGGTGTAATCGCATAAAAGTTTGAGGGCTTGTGATGCATATCCTTGCTGGCGAAACTCCTTTTTTATAGCTATACCAACCTGTCCTCTACCATGTAAAGGATGAAATTCAGTGATATCTAAAGTTCCTAACAATTCATTATCTTCTCTGCGTACAATCATTAATCGCAATTGTCTATCAGAAAATATATCACTTTGTGAGGCTTCTATGTATTGGCGAAGAACAAACTTAGAATAGGGGACCGTAATATTACTTACATCCCATAAGTTTGGATCGTTCTCTATGTTATATAAAAAAGAAAGGTCTTCGGGTTCTACTGCTCTAAGGTAGAGATTCTCATTCGCTAAAAACTGTTTATTCATCTTTATTCCTTTCTATCGATTCAGATTCATTTGACTCTGTTGCTACAGCCAACTCTTGTTGAGCTTTGTTTTTTGAAGGAACACAAAACAATGTAGCAGTAATAGCAATCAAAGCACAAAATCCACCAATGTTATTTTGTGTAGTATAGTAAACAATTAATCCGCTAAGAGTGGCTAACTGTAATATGATAAGTCGTATGGCTGATAAAGTTTTGTAGCTTTTTATGGCTTTCATTTCATTGGTTTTATCTACTTTATTGGTCAGTATCCAGTGAAATGCTTTAAGAGCTAAAGGAACCGATACCATTGTAAACAATACAGTGAATGTTTGTAAATAATACGCCGTTTTTCCAGCATCATTTACATACACACCTAAATCATAGGTGGAAAACTCACCCAAGACAAAAAGGAAAAGAGGGAGAATAAAGAAAAGAACAAATTGCACTTTTAGTGTTCTAACTAATTTATTTAATGTTATTTGATTCATTATTTCTATTTGTTAATATTTTAATACGAATAACTCATTAAACAGTACCTGTAAAACGCGTTCTGTTTACTATACTTCTGCCCAAGGTAACCTCATCTGCATATTCTAGCTCATCGCCAATAGATATACCACGAGCAATAACACTTAAGGGAACTTTATAAGGTTCTAGTTTTCGATAGAGGTAAAAATTGGTGGTATCTCCCTCCATAGTAGTGCTTAAAGCTAAAATAACCTCTTTAACTTCTCCATTAGCCACACGTTCCATTAGACTATCTATTGTAAGATCGCTAGGACCTATACCATCCATGGGAGATATGATTCCTCCTAATACATGATATAAACCATTGTATTGTTGTGTAGCCTCAACTGCCATAACATCACGAATATTTTCCACTACACAGAGAGTAGAAGCATCTCGTTGAGG
This sequence comes from Bacteroidales bacterium, assembly GCA_012518235.1. Lineage (GTDB taxonomy): Bacteria > Bacteroidota > Bacteroidia > Bacteroidales > Bacteroidaceae > Bacteroides_E. Next base: position 1,332 of record JAAYSY010000162.1, on the reverse strand, counting down.
ATTGGCACACAACTGACAAATGTCAGTGTCAGATATATTATGGCACATTTTACAGTATTTTACTTCTCGCTTGAGTTGGATTATAGCATTTCCAAAAGCTTCAACAGCCACAGTTTCTTGTCGCAACAAATGTAACACTAGTCGTGTAGCCGTTTTATTACCAATGCCTGGCAATTTAGAAAATTCATCAATTGCTTTTTGTAGCAATAAGGATGGATATTTTTGATTCATATAGTTTAATCTCCCTTTTTCATCAGACAAATATACGCAGACAAAAGTAAATAATTAAATATTAGTTCCATGTAAATAGAGAAGAGCTGTTGTTAAATAAATAGTATCTTTGCACTCATTATGACAATAATAGTAACGATACTCATCTATTTTTCGTTGTTGATGCTGATTTCTCACATTACTAGTCGCAACAGCAAATCGAATGCAGCCTTTTTTAAAGGAGAAAATAAATCGCCATGGTATATTGTTTCTTTTGGAATGATTGGAGCCTCAGTATCTGGAGTAACATTCGTCTCTGTACCCGGAATGGTTAGAGGTTTTGATATGACCTATATGCAAATGGTCATTGGTTTTTTCTTTGGTTATCTTATCGTTGCTCATTTACTTTTACCGTTATATTATCGATTAGGATTAACCAGCATCTACACCTATTTAGGCAAAAGATTAGGTAATCGATCGTATAAAACAGGCTCTCTATTTTTTCTCTTATCTCGTATGTTAGGTACGGCGGCAAAATTGTATTTGGTGTGTCTTATTCTTTATACCTATATATTTCAAGAATTACAAGTTCCTTTTTGGCTAATTGCAGCTGGTACAATGGTGTTGGTTTGGCTTTATACGCATCAAAGTGGTATTAAAACTATTGTTTGGACTGATGCTTTGCAAACACTTTGCTTAGTTTTGGCCCTAATTTTTATATTCGTATTTGTAGTCAGATACCTTAATCTCGATTTTATGGGAGTGGTAGATACGATTAAAAATCATGAACATGGAAGGATTTTTGTTTTTGATGATTGGAAATCGAGTCAAAACTTTTTTAAGCAATTTTTTAGTGGGGTGTTTATTGTTATTGTAATGACGGGATTAGATCAAGATATGATGCAAAAAAATCTATCGTGTCGCAACTTAAACGATGCTCAGAAAAATATGTATTACTATGGTTTTTCTTTTGTTCCGTTAAACCTGCTTTTTCTTAGTTTAGGTGTTTTATTGTTGGTTGTGGCTTCAAAAATGCAAATTCCACTTCCATCATTGGGTGATGATATTCTCCCTATGTTTGCAACCCAAGGTTATTTGGGGAAAAGTGTAGAGGTGTTTTTT
>JAAYSY010000161.1 GCA_012518235.1 Bacteroidales bacterium | reverse complement strand
TGTTTTTGGGCTCTATGTAGTATAACCATTCTTGTAATTAATGAACTCCGTGTTTTAGTAAAAAGTTAAAGCCATAGAGCTCTTGAATTTTATTTTAATAAAACGAAAAAACTTATATTTCTTTATTCTTCCTTGTCTCCTTTTGTGTCTTAAGCTGTTGTTATTCTGTAATTGTGTTAATCTTTATGATTATCCTTCCTATTGTTTCCTTAGTAAATTTAATATATTATATTTAGCTGTTTTATTATCAATTTTTATGGTCTTACTTCATAAATTGTGGTTTCTACGAAATGGTTTTTAGGTGTTGTTGATATGACTAGGGCAAGTGAGAGACATGACTAGGTGAAGTCTTGTTGATGCCTAGGGCATAATATATCTGTTAAAGAGCGTGCTTACTGATTTTTTAAGATGAAGCTCAAATTAAGAAAAGTACTAATGAATTAGCAATAGATAAAACCAAGAGATCTAATGCTAGATTGTTTTATATTGTTAATATACTTGTGTAGTGTTTGTTGTAGTAAGGTTATCTAGAACGATTAATAAAAAATAAAGCCCCATTGATGAAATGGAGCTTTGGTAAAACTTAAATAGAATGATAGTTTGTTAACTATGCTTGAATGTGTTATACGTTTACTGTATGTAATAACCCATATCCATTTTTCATTGTGCTTCTTCGTTCGCGAATTTTCACCAGTGTTTGATTATTTCCAATAGCCGGTAAATCATTTTTTCTGGCATTATCTAATGCATTCCAAGCAAACTCTGAAGCTATTGCAGAGTCTCTAAATTGAGGTAGCATAGGGTGTCTTTTTCCTGTTTCAATGGAGTCGGCAAACAAATCGCATAAAACATCAATGTTTTTCCCACCAAACTTACGCTCTTCTCTAATTGTTTTATTTACACCACGAATTTCTACTACTGCAGTTTTGAAGTCGTGAGTCATTCGTGCAATTCCTTTTGTTCCAATAATATCTATGTATGAGTTGTGAGTTTGGTCTTTAGATAATTGCCCATAGACATGTCCTTGCGTAATATCATACACAATACCGTTATCAAATGTACCATGACACTGTAAAAACCAAGGGTCTTTATAATCCCATAAGCGTATAGCTTGTGCATTACAAGTTTTGAATTCAGATTCAGCATACCAGCGTGTTATATCTACATAGTGCATTCCGCAGTCATGAAATGAAGGACCTTCATATTCATGTCCCTCTCCTGGAGCTAATCCTGGAGTTAAGTGACAAACTCGTATAATAGCTAGTTCCCCTATCTCACCCTCTTTTATGTGTTTTTTAATGAAGTTATGATACCATGAATTTCTAAGGTATAGATTTACCGTAGAGAATAATTGTGATTGCTCCGTAATATGGACTGCTTCCCATTCTCTAATGCTTGTGTCTGCAATCGGTTTTTCGGATATGATGTGTTTGCCACTATTTATTGCTTTTTCTATTTGTTCTTTTCGTGAATCTGCTAAAGCAAAAAGTCCTACAACTTGAACTTCTTTGTCATCGTATATCTCTTGTTCATCTTGTATGACTTTAGCTGTAGGTGCTAATTTTTTTGCTAATTCGCGAGATCTAGGATTAGTATCACATATGTAGACTATTTCCCAACGTCCACTTTTTTTCATCTCTTTTAGGTATGATCTACCCATTCTTCCCGATCCTATTATTCCAACTTTTATTGTGTTCATAATTATGTATAGATTTTAATTTACAGTTTTTTGTATAGGTATTATTATAGAAAAAGTTAATAGAGTTCAGTGTGTTTTTTGTTTTACACCTATTTCTTTTTCGTCTAATACAAAACTAAATGAAATAACAATGGGTAAAAAGGCTTGGAATTAATATTGTAGAATACTAAAGTGCTTATATGCTTGTTTACTAGGTAGTTGTAGAAAATAAAGGTGGTGGAAATGTAGATGAAATAAACTAGATTATTGTTTATTTATATGCATTTCTCCTATTTTCATTACATAATTTTCGAATTCATCACGAGGTACAATAGCTTTATTTCTTATTCGTGTACGATAATTATAGACAGTACTAATAGAACAGCGAAGGAAAGAAGCAATTTTTGCAGTATCGGAAATTCCTAAACGTAAGAGTGCAAAAATTCTAAGTTCTCTATTTAATAATTCATTCTGTTTTGGAACGATTTGTTCTTCTTTGGCCAAGAGATTATTAAATTCGGAAACAAAGGTAGGGTAAAGACTTAAAAAAACAGAGTCAAAGTTTTTGTAAAGATTTTCTATTTCGTCTACTATTTGAGTACCAGATCGGAGTCGTTTTAATAACTTATCCATCTGATTATTTAAAGCTAATCTGTTTAAACTGATTCTGTAATCTTCCATTTTTGTGATATAGTCAGAACATAAATCTAAGAAATGTATAATATATTGCTCCTTAATATGATTCGCTTCAAAAAGGTAATCGTTGCTTTCGTTTAATTCGTTATTGAGTAAAACTAGTTTATTATTAGAAATGTATAAGTCCTCTTTCATTTTAGATTTATGTTTCATCTGTCGATAGATATACAGAAAAAGGATTGTTAAAGTAAGGGTGAGAATACTAATTAATACGATGTATAATTTAAGTTGAGCTTTTGTTTTCGCTTCCTTTTCTTGATAAGAAGCGTTGATAATGGAATAAAAACCAGCCATTTCTGCCATTCTGAATTGTACTCCAGAAAAAACAGCATCTTCAATGGCAGTTTGAGTATAATTAAAAGCCCTTGCAATATCTCCTTTATCATAGTAAATAAAGGCTAATCGTTGAAAAGATGCATTTTCCTTAATGCTATTTTTAATATCAGCAATTGCTGATAAGGTATAGAATTTAAGTTCAAGGTCTGATTTGTTTTTTATACCATTAATAGCCCCTAAATAGTGAGTTATTAGGGCGTATTCGGGAGTCTCATCATTTTCTGTTTGTAGAAGATGATACAACATGTTTTCCGCTTCATCAATTATATTTTTATTGATATAAAGATGAATGAGGGTTATTTTGTATTTTATACTGGCAGGATCAAGTACTGTAAGCAAAGAGTCTCTGTATAATTCTGTTTGTGGTTGATGTTGTCCACTAATAGCACCATAGTGTTCAAAGAAACGATGATAGGCTTCGTAATAATCAGGAAGAAGGCTTTTTGGTAATTGTTCTCTGTCAATGTTTTCTAATATAACTTCGGCTTCTCTTTGTTTTCCTGAATAGGAGAAGGCCGATGCTAATTGAATTCTAGCACTTTGCATTAGTGTTCTATCGTTTACAGAGTCGGCCAATACTACATTTCTTCTAGCGTAGAATATAGCTGATTCTAGTATGTATTTGCGATATTCCTCATACAATTTAAGATTGATTTCGTACTCATATTCCCAAGAGTCAGTTTTGTCTTTTAATAAGGCTTTTAAGCTACTAATTCGTTTTTCTTTTTCTTGTGTAAATTCATCTTTATTTAAAATAAGATGATCAAGATAATCTGTTAAGTTTTTAATTTCATTGGAGTAAATAGAAGAAACCCCATTGAAGCATAATAGAAGCAGTATAACGATCGGTGTTTTTATGTATGTAGCAATGTTCAACGGCATATTAGTGCTTATTCTCTTTATTTAGGGTTACATATAGTAAAAGTTACTTATAGCTTTTATATATAATATATATTGTTCAATTTAAGTGTAAATGTACTATTATACTTAGTAAAGATCGAATATATAAGGAGATAAAGGACAAAAACAAAGAATAATCCGATTTAGTCGGAATATCAAGAGGCTTATGTTTTATCTCTTATGCTGAATTAAGAGTATCTAGTGTGGTTGAGTATAAACCTAGCATTTAATCACTCTCTACTGTTTTTGATTAGGAAATCATCAATGAATCCTAGTTTTGATAATTACAAAAGTTGTTTATCTATTACACTAGATCTATACAATATATTACTGAATTCGGGACAGATAAATAGTTTTCAACAAATATAAAATAACAAATAAATTTATTCATGTATCATAATAATATTAATAGAAGCTGTAGTTGATGGTTTTATGTTTTGTGTTCTATACCCAGGGTATTTTAATATAAGATTACTGTTTTCTGAAATATAAACAGTAAAATAACCATTCATGTCCGTACTTACCTCCGTGTTATTTGTCGAAATTGTTACTCCAAATAAAGGTTGACCTTCTTCTTGTAGTACTCTACCTGTGATTTTTTTCATGATTAATAAGT
>JAAYSY010000026.1 GCA_012518235.1 Bacteroidales bacterium | reverse complement strand
TAGAACCCCATGTTTGTAAGAGGCTTTAACTCCTCTACTACTTGGGCGTTACTTTTGTGGCGTAATATAGTCTTTGCTGAAGCACAATCCTGTTTTTTGTTTATTCTTATTATATTAAATTACAAAAACAGTAAGCGTGTGTTTTATAAACCCTTACTCTATATGCTGTGTAGATGCTATTGTTATAGCAAATAATAGGTGTATTCTATTTTGTTTATTCCTTCTTAGAAAACCGAACAGTACTTTTGGGTTTATTTTAGAGAAGTTATGGAAAAAAAGGTATTTGCGGTTGTTTTTTTGAGTTATTTGTGAATTTATTAGATGGCTAAATGAGATAAGTGTTGTATCTTTTAATTGAATTTAAGCATGTTCAATATGGCCTTTTATTTAATGTTGATAATGAAAAAAAACAGCTGGCATGAATAGAAAATTTTCGAATGTTTCTTTTAAATCGATTGCAGACTCATCGGTAATGATTAAACATTTTATGATTAGTGATATTTCTAAGGTAGTCCCTTATATCTCTTTAAATCATCCCATTACATTTGATGGAATGATTCTTGCCATTTGTTTAAAGGGAAAAGCTAGAATAAAAATTAATTTTAGAGAGTATAAAGTTGAAACAAACTCAGTGATAACAGTAACACCTAATTGTGTTGTAGAAGCTTGTGAGACATCTTCTGATCTTACGTTCCAATTATTATTAGTTTCTATTGATTTTTTGATTGGTTTTTCATTCCCTAATGAATTCAATTTTTTTCGCTCCATTACAATTAATCCAGTTATTGGAATGTCAAAAGAAAATATACCATCATTATTATTGTATTTTGATGTTATAGAAAAAAAATTCAATGAAGATGAACATTTATTTACTCATCATATTGTTAGAACAATGTTCTTTTCTTTATTACTGGAGTTAGCCAAAGTATATTATGACAGAGGAGATTTAGAAGAGAGTGAGCTCAAATCAAAAACTAGAGGTAAGGAGATCTGTGAGCAGTTTTTTAAGTTGTTAATTGTTCATCATAAAAGAGAACGTAAGGCAAAATTTTATGCAGAACAATTGTGTATAACTAGTAAATACTTATCTGCAACGTTAAAACAGCACACAGGAAAAACGGTAAGTGAGTTAATTAATGATGCTGTTATTGTTAGAGCTAAATTGTTACTCAAAACAACCTCTGATACTGTTCTAGAAGTATCAGAGCGATTGAATTTTTCAACGCCTTCTTTTTTTGGAAGGTATTTTAAGCAATATACCTCTATGACTCCTTTAGAATATAGGGAATCAAACTAATATTTCATTCAATAGAGGAGTTAAAATAGTTTGCTCTTTAGATTCATCTAAGTCGTAAACTTCAATATGCCAATTCCTGCAAAACATATTTACCTTTGTAGTAACATTGTCCATATATAAACAATTAATTTCATTCCGAAGAATCCATAAGGCAAGATGATTTTCATCTTTTATAAATACTTTATCTGATACAACTTGAACAATTTCATCGTTTTCTATTGTTACTATGTGAGCGTTTCCCACTAAGTTATTTTGTTTATCTTCAATACAGATTGCAATAATCATAAGCGTAATACGTTAAAGTTTTGATACTAAATTCTAGTAACATCAAAGTAAGGCATATGTTTTCGTTTTTATCTTATCTAATTAGCTTATCAGATGTCCTAATTAGCCACTCAAACGCTAAATATCTAAAAAATAAGTAAAATAGTACATCTTTTTTGCAAAATAGTACACTGAGATGTAAAGTATTTAGTTCATATTTGGAATAGAACTAAATCAGAATAATATGGATTTAATAACATTAGCAATACATAGAAAAGAGAAGGCTACAATTATAGAAAACCTGTTGAAAAATAATAGTATTTATGTGTGTGTTGAGGAATTTATAGAAGATGAAAAGTCAACGAATACTTTTACAAGTTATCGTATTAGAATTAAAAAAGAAG
>JAAYSY010000160.1 GCA_012518235.1 Bacteroidales bacterium | reverse complement strand
TGTATTATATAACTAAATTGCTTTCTATTCTTCGTCATTTCTCTCTTGTAAGTTTTGACATTAGATTCTGTAAATCTTTTTTGGAGAATAGAAGCATAGCTGTTTTGCTTTTTCTATTATTGTAGTCTTCAAAAAGCAAATAAATTCTATTGGCACTTTTATCCATATACACATTCCCATGTGCAATGGAATTTCGTAAATGCCTAGCAACACATTCATAATTACTTTCCTGTGCTTCTTTTCTTTTGCAAATAAACGCTCTTCCTAATCGATGTAACTTTGAAATATCTGCTAATCCATAGTTATCTAATATATTTTGATCTGGAAATTTTGAACTACTTGCATAAAATTTGTACTGCTCATGCTTCCAATCTTTAATAAATACATTCCATTTCTGTTCAACCCTTTTGTCTGGAGTTGAGTGACTACTGTCTATTGTGGGCGCTTTATACAGAAAATAACTAAAGCATGTTTTAAGCTCTTTATCATCGATTTCAAATGGAACAATGTGTTTCTTGCGTAAACTCGATATGGTCATAATTCTATTTCCTGCATAAAATAAAACTATTTATTAATAATCTTATTAAAACAAAATTCGGAAATTCTTCTTGCTACTTTTTCTGTTCTCTGGTTAATTTTTTCAACTGTCCATTCTGGCATGGGCACATCCCGATATTCTTCAACTAATTTTGTTGGCATTAAAAATTGACTATCTTTATAGCCTTTTTTATCTTTTACCGAATTTTGTATTTTTGTCCTGAACCACGCATTGCCGATTGATCTATTGATATTTTCTTCTAATAAAATCTTGTTTCCTAGATTGTTGACCACAGCTAAAAATTCTTCCTTATCAATTAAACCCGCATCCAGTCGTATTTGGTCAATATTTTTACCACTTCTAGGCATAATATGTTCTATTTCATATTTTTCAGGTAAAACAAATTTTCTATCATTCTCTCTACAGGAAATATATTCATCTAGGTGTACCAAGGCATTCTTATTATAATCAAGAGCACTTGATTCAATTTCTTCTTTTATCCAATTCTTGTTGATATGAGCATTGATTGCATTTCTAATTTCTTCTAGCTCAACAGATTTATCAACAAGTTTTATGTTTAGTCCAAATAAGAAGGTTTTAAATTTTGAACTGGAATACCCTGTATCAACTAACTCCAATACAGCAAATACTTTTATCAGATACTGCACAAATTTCTCCACAAGATTTTCACTAATTTCATCTAACTCGAATCTAGAAAGATATGAAATTAAGTATAGCTTAATATTCTCATTAAACTTAAAAGATAGTTGAACAATGGAGTAATCACTAATTTTATCCCAAATCTTCGCTATCTTTAATAACTGAGCTGTTAGCCTTAGTGGAGTTTCAAGTAAATCTTTCTTTTTCTCTGTATAGTATCTTCTGAGTCCTGGTGTTGTCACACTAACCGCTCCCGATTCTGAAATATATTCTTGATCAAGGGCGCGTTTTATATACATGTATTGCATCAGAACAGCATCTAAATCCACAATCCTTTTTTGTTCAAGCTCAGATACAATTGTTTTTAGTTCTGCCCATTTCGTATTAAAATCCTCTCTGTCATTCCCAGAATTAGAGTATAATTTTGCAGAAATAATATCTGCATCTAATAGAGGCATACCATCTGAGTTAAGAGAATTAAACATTGTAATTGCTTGTTCTACATTCCAACTACGAATTTCTATTATCTCTGACCTATCTAATATGTAGTCCGCGAAAACATTAATTTTAGATGGAGAAAGCTCGTTTAGCTTTGTACTAAAAAACTTGAAGTTACGAAAATAATTTGTATACTTGTTATCTTTCTGTTTATATTTGATTTTTACAACGTTACTTTCTGCCTCTTCAAAGTTAGAGCTATTCAAAATAGTTTTTAAATCTAACTCGTACAATTCATTGATAGAATAATTATCAAGAATAGTTTCTTTTTTCGCGTGTGAAAAATCCTCTAGAATATCAAAAATCTCTTCATCTTTAGCCTTGTATAGTATTTCAATGACTTTATCCCTCTTTCTTTCGAGAGCTGCCCTTAGTCTTTGGGAATCTTGATCTATCTCTGTGTCTTTGATTACTTCGTTCAATCTAATCAATAATGCTTTCAACAATAAGATAAATGTTGTCGTTCTTTGTTGACCATCTATTAAACTAAGTTTAGTGTCTTCTTCCTGACAATTAATTATTATAGTTCCGAAAAAATATGGATCCGAGCCCCCACTGTCTATGAAAGTTTCTAAGTCCTGCCATAGCTTGTCGCATTGCTTAATCTCCCATGAATACGCTCTTTGGTATTCAGGAATCACAAACATTGATTCATTATCTACTTTTAAGTATTCTCCAATTTTTCTCAATCTAGGATCTATGTTTTTCGCCATTAAATTCTCCTCCAAATATCTTGTATCATCTCTAGGCTCCCACTACCTGTTCGAAATACTCCGCTTGTTCTACTATTAACTCCAATATGCTATTTCTATAATTTTTAGGATAATTATATTTTGCTAAGAGTCTCTTTACGGTTCTTCTCATATTGGCTCTACCTGATTCTCTCATCATCCAATCAGATGTCATTTCTTTGGAGATGGTTTGTGTTAAATCTTGAGTAAAACCCATCAGTTCTTCATCTGTGTAGAAGTCAGTAATATTCTCCGGTTTGCTAATGGCATGGTAGAAAGCTAGCTCTTCTTTGCTTAAACCTAGTGCTCTGTTTTCTTCATCTAACTTAACCATATCCTTAGCAAGATCCAGTAATGCTTGTCTTACAGAGCCTAGGCTATAGGTCCCTGTTTCTTCTCCAATTAAACCTACAAACTCATCTAAGCTTTCCGCATTATCAACCATGCTTTCTCTATATCTCTTCATAATGTTTTTTAGTCTTTCAGAGAATTCTTTTCCTTTAACTAGATCCCTTCTTGAAAAGATATTAATTTCATCTTGAAGTAGTTTATTTAATAGCTCAATGCTGAGATTTTTTTGCTTCATTTTTTCAATTTTCTCTATAAATTGAGGATCAAATAAGCTAAAGCCTTTTTCAAAGTCCTGGAATAGATTGATGACTCCATCACTATGAATGGATTGTTCTATCAGTTCTCCTATCTGTTTATTGATGTCTTCCTTTTTAAGTCTTCCAGGAAAAGTGATACGATTCATACTTGTTCGTATGGCTTCGAAGTAAGCAGCTTCTCTCTGCTCTTCTTCTGTGGATAGAGAGGAACAAAGAGTATGCGCTTGCTTAAGAGCATAGGCTTCTTTTTTAAAATCATTTTGCTTTTTCTCATGAAACGTTAAGGCATGATTTAAGCCTTCTACGATTAGATCCGCTAATTCTTCATTGTCTATTTTTTCTGAGAAGATATGGGAATAGTTGAAATTATAGAAAAACACATTTCTACAGACTTCAAGCTTTTCTTGGAACATTGGATAGGCTGAATCTCTGATATTTGCATTATCGATAGCCTTCTGATCTTTCTTGGTATAGTCTCTCATCGCTTCTTTCAAAGCTCGTGCTATCCCAATATAATCAACAACAAGGCCGCCCTCTTTATCTCTAAAGACACGATTTACTCGTGCTATTGCCTGCATTAGATTATGGCCTTTCATAGGTTTGTAGATATACATGGTAGCTAAACTAGGCACGTCAAAGCCTGTAAGCCACATGTCCACCACAATCGCAATCTTAAATGGATCATTGTCATCTTTAAATCTCTTAGCTAGTTCTTCTTTATCAGTTTTGGATCCAATGATTTCTTTCCAGTCTTCGGGATCGTTGTTGTTTGCAGTCACCACAACCTGGGCTTTTTCTTTCCATTCCGGTCTAAGCTCTAAGACTTTTCTATAAATATCAACAGCTATTCTCCGGTTATATGCTACAATCATCGCTTTTCCGGTTAAGAGTTTTTCTCTGGTTTCTTCGTAGTGAGTAATTATATCGTTAACTAGAGTATCAATGGCTTTATCTGAGCCAATGATTTGCTCGAGTCTACTTAACTCTTGCTTGCTCTTCTCTATATCCATCTCACTAGCATTTTCAGAGAGTTCTTCATATTTGGCATCTATCTGAGTGAGAATATCTTCTTTTAATCCAAGATTGATCACTCTATTTTCGTAATAGATAGGTTTTGTCGCACCATCCTCAACGGATTGACTCATATCATAAACATCTATATATTCACCAAATATTTCTTGGGTATCTTTGTCATTGATACTTAAGGGGGTACCTGTAAAGCCAATATAGGTAGCATTAGGTAAAGACTTTCTGACCAGTCTAGCCATACCTGATTGGACTTTACCATCTTTAGAAATCCTCTCCCTAAGTCCATACTGGGAACGATGGGCTTCATCGGCTATAACGATGACATCATTTCTATTGGTCAAGGCTTCTTCGGATTCAGCAAATTTTTGCATAGTGGAGAAAAAGATGCCATTTGAAGTCCTGTTATCCAATAGTTCATTCAGATTTTTTCTTGATTCAGCCTGTATAGGCTCTTGTCTTAAAAATCTTTGTGCACGTGAAAATTGCCCGTAGAGCTGATCATCTAAATCATTTCTATCGGTAAGCACAACAAAGGTTGGCTGATCTAGCTCTTTGGTTAAATATGCTGTGTAGAATACCATGGACAGGGACTTTCCTGATCCTTGGGTATGCCAAAATACCCCACCTCTTCCATCGCCTTTTTTCATGGCTTCTTTCGTGGAGTTTACCGCTTTATGAACAGCAAAGTATTGGTGGTACTGTGCCAAAATTTTACTCGTACCATCGTCTTTATGTTCAAAGAAGATAAAGTTTTTTATGATGTCTAAAAATCTCTTTTTATCTAATACACCTTCAAGAATTGTTTTATAGTCTGCATAGATCGTCGACTCATAAGAACCATCTACTGACTTCCATTCCTTATACCAAGACTTTCCTGCAGTAATTGTTCCTATTTCGGTGGTTGTAAAGTCGGAAATAATATTAAAGGCGTTATAGACAAATAATTCCTCGATATCATACTGGTAGTTTTTAATCTGATTGTATGCATTCGATATGTCGGCATCCGCAGCCGTCATGGACTTTAGTTCAATAACTACTAGAGGAAGTCCATTGATATAGATAATCACATCAGGTCTTTTGGTATCTTTGCCTATAATAGTCAGTTGATTGGTTACGATAAACGAATTGTTTTCCTTATTCTCGTAATCAAGCAAATAAACTCTTTCCGTCTTTTGTCTTTTATTTTCATAAAAGGAAACCTCAATCCCATCTTGAAGATATTCGAAAAATGTTTCATTTCGATTCACCAAAAGTCCCGCATCAATGTTTTTGATTTTGTAGATAGCTTGATCGATGATCTCTTCGTCAAGGCATGGATTAATTCTATGAAGAGAGTCTTTCAAAATCTCTGAAGCAATCACAGCTTTCATGCTGTCTCTCACTATTTCTTGGTGAGAAACATAGTTATAGCCTAAGTCTTGAATGAAGCTTATAAATAGCTTTTCAAATCCATCTTCAATATATATATCATTCATAGCTTTCATCCTGTGTGTCTATGTTAATACCGCTTACATCGATCTCTCCTGACATGAGTTTAGGTAGAAGTGTGTCGCGGGTTTCAGCAAGTTTTTGGTTTTGATATTTTAGTTTAGAAACCAAGTCGAACATCGGCCTTACTATGTTAGAGAACATCTCTAATATTTCATCAGCTGGTACAATAATCAAAATCTTATTAATATTAGTATTGTTTATGGCTTGCATTGTCGTTCCTTGGCAATAGGAGTTTTTAACTCTATCGAATTCATTGCTGATGAGATACGTCCATAAAAAGAACACTGAATTAGGATTAGCAGCTATTCCTGCAAAACCCGTTGAGAAAATCATGCTATCTAATATATGCCTGTCTAAGTCATTAACTAATATTAGCTTCCTACTATCTTTCATTTTTGCAAACCAAACTGATAAGGGTCTTGGTTGCATGTTAGCTCTACTTGGACGATCTGAAACAGTTATCATTACATCGTTCTTTATTATATTCGCATCTGATACATCCGCTGTAGCTATATATATTTTTTCTCCTTCAAAATCATCAATCCCAGATCTTATCAGTTTGCCTAATTTTGATTTTCCTAGCTTCCCTACCTTCCATCCCTCTGGTATCAGTCCCAACTCACTCTCAACAAATTTACCATCTTGGAAAGGCTCAAAATCTACAAACCAGGATCTGAAAATGGCTTGGGCTTGCTCTTCGAGATTGGCGATGATTTTATCGTTAGTTTTGATTTTTTGGTCTAAAGCGGAGAGGATACAACTGATTTGTCTTTGAATCTTTGTATCAAATACTTTCGTCAGTATATTGTTAAGTATATTTTGTGTTAATAGTGGTTGGCTTGTGCCAATACTCATTTTATTTAATCTTGTATTTTTTAATAAATAGTAAAAGTATAAAATATCTGCATTTTGATTTTTTACCTTTGCTGATATAGCATTATCTGAAACCCAACATTTATTTTTTGAAAAATGAACTGAACCACAATAAGCACCTACCCTACCAATAATTATAGTAGTCTCATCGTTAAATTCATTACTACTGCTAAATATTCCATTTCCACCAAATACAGGATATTTACCTAGCTCGTTTGGTTTCTTTTTCCCGTTCTTAAATTCTAAATGATTTGATAGCTTTTCCGTTTTATACTCCATAACCAAGCTCCTCTAACTGCTCCTTGATTAGCGCTTCTAGCTTATTAGAATCAGCAAAAAGTTGCCCCAGCTCATCGGTTAGTCTTTCCATTTTTTCATCAAATGGTTCGCCATCATCTTCGACTTCTTCAAGGCCGACGTATCTTCCGGGAGTTAGAACAAAGTTATTTTCTTCTATCTCTTTTAAGTCAGCTACATGGGCATAGCCAAGTTCTTCAACATCTTCACCTTCTGTATATTGATTGTAAGTCTCGGCTATTTGTTGGATATCATTTTGAGATAAATCTCTATGGGCTCTGTCAACCATATGTCCTATGTCTCTTCCATCTAGAAACAAGACCTTATCTTTTTGTTTTTTGTCCTTATTGAATATCCATAGAGAAACGGAGATACCTGTAGAGTAGAATAATCTATCTGGCATAGCGATGATACATTCTATCAAATCGTCTCTTACTATATTTTTTCTTATTTCTCCCTCTCTACCTGATGCTGAGAGCGATCCATTTGCAAGTACAAGTCCCATTTTGCCTTTTGGTGACATATGGTAGATCATATGCTGCATCCAGGCATAGTTGGCATTGCCTTCTGGTGGCAGCCCATATTTCCATCTTGCATCCTCTACAAGCTTATCTCCACCCCAGTCTTTCATATTGAACGGAGGATTGGCTAAAATAAAATCTGCTCGCATAGATGGGTGTTGATCCTCAAAAAAAGTATCCGCAGCTCCTTGACCTAAGTCTCCTTCAAGTCCATGAATCGCAAGGTTCATTTGAGCGAGTTTCCATGTATTTGCATTAGCCTCTTGTCCAAAGATAGAAAGATCATTTACTCGACCTTGATGACTCTCTACAAATTTTGCAGACTGGACAAACATTCCTCCTGCTCC
>JAAYSY010000159.1 GCA_012518235.1 Bacteroidales bacterium | reverse complement strand
TTTCCTTATGCTGGATTTCGCTATATACACTCTAAAGGAGCTACTAAAAACTCAGGTTTTCAAACCATTCTTTGGAGTGCTATAAGTATTGAATCTAACCATGTGGCTCAAGGAAGAGCTTGGGGATTATCTATTTATAATAGTAGTTCTTCTAGTATCAATTTAGATATAAGTAGCAAAACGACAGGAGCTTCTGTTCGCTGCGTAAAAGAAGATTTTTAAACAATATATTTTAATGAAAAATTATAAATTATGAAAAAACAATTATCCTTATTATTAATGTTCACATTAATATTTCTAGGTTCAGCCTGTAGTGATGACGATGAAAAAGTACCTGTTTATGAGTTCCTTATAGAGGAAGAACTTTTAACACTAACCCCTCCTGCATTAGGAGAAAGCTACTCTATACCTGTTACTTCATCACAAAACAATACTCGTATTGATTTTGAAGTAGTCTCTTTTCCTGAGTGGGCCTCATCAACAAAAGATTTAACTGGATTAACTATTGAAGTACAAGAAAATATCAATAGAGTAAAAAGAGAAGGAACAGTTATTATTAAACAACTAACCTCAAAAAAATCAATAGAAATAAAGATCATTCAACAAGAAGTGGAAGATAATGCCTCTCTAAAAGAGAATTTTAATGCTTCTACTTACAAAGTTCTATCCATAGAACCTACAATAATAGGATATTCTAATTCTCCTCAGTACCAATGGACCGATATTACAACCGATGATAAACCCATTATATTAGGGGAGGCAAAAGACTTACCTTTTATTGTAGAAAAAGCAGGAACCTATAAGCTTAAGTTTCATATTAAAGATGGCAATATAGAGCAGACATTATATACTGAGGTTATAGTAGGGCAACCCGAAGAACCCTATTCGGAAAAAATAGCTAAAGTTTTTGAATATAAGCCTGCACCCGGATGGAAACTAAATGAACATGGATTTTCAGCTGGAGATACTAATGAGTCTATTAATAATAAAATAGAAGCACTATTAAAGGATGAAAAGACCTTAAGACTAGGTGATTTTGGTGGGCATATCATCTTTGGTTTTGACCATACAATCATTAATAAAGAAGGTCTCAGGGATTTTCGTATTACTAGCTCAACAAATAAAGGAAACAATACACGTCCAGGAATTATTATGGTATCTTTTGATGCCAATGGAAATGGAAAGCCAGACGATGAATGGTACGAAATTGCAGGAAGTGAATATCATAATGTACAAACAATACATGGACTAGATATAACCTACTACAAACCTACAGAACCACTGGAAAGCTATAAACCAGGCGATAATTATCTCAAATTTGATTTGAAAAATAAAATAGATTCTACTGGTTATATATTGAAAAAGTTTAATGGAATGGGAGCTGATGCTATTTACCCACTATGGTATAGAGGTAAATTAGAGGAAGAGGTTTCTTTTACCAATTTAACCCGACTACCTAGTACAATTGTTATGAATGGTATGTTTCCTGACCAATCTTCCGATAAAAACTACAAGCCTTTTGAATATGGATATGCATGTAATTTACCCAATAGTGATAAAATTGGTACGGCTATTGATATTTCTTGGGCAGTAGATACTAAGGGTAACAAGGTAAATCTTCCCGGCATTGACTTCGTAAAAGTATATACAGGAACTTTTGCTGAACGAGGACTTATGTATGGTGAACCAAACTCAGATATTCAGGGTGCATTCGACCTTCATATGCTAGGAGAAGAAATAAAAACGATAGATAACGAATAAACACAAAGAATCACAGCCAACAAAAACAAAACCTATATCATCATTCTCATTTGACTAGGACATCCAATGGACTTGCCCTAGTCAAATGAGTAAGATGACTAGGACCTCTAGATAACCTGATACTGAGTTTGTCTATATAGTATTATATAGAGTATTAATAGTATAGTAACACAACTACTTTTCTATGGGAATTGCTACTTCTAGCATAATAAATAATAAAATCATATGAGTTAATAGGCTAAAGAAATCACTCTGATAATCCTTACTATTTTCTCCCATTTCATCTCTTATATGTAGACCTTAATAAAACGCACTAAACCTATTGAAACACAATCTAAGGTTAATTAGATATAGATAATTAAAATCACAGTTCTTTTATCCACTAAGCTTAACAACAAAAGTATAATTTCCATGTCTTTATAAAGTCAGCCCCATTTGCAAGTATTGATTATTTTTAGCATTTTAGACTGTTCAAAAACCATATTAGTACTAATAATATAACCTTGAAAAGGTTTAAGAGTCGTTAAGAATGAAAAAAATTATACTAATTACAGGAGCCTCATCGGGTATAGGAAAAGATTGTGCTGAATTATTAGCAAAGCAAGGACATGTTGTTTATGGTACCAGTCGTAAACCTCAAAAAAGCAATCTTGAGAATTTAACTTTTTTATCCTGTGACGTTACAGATAGACTCTCCGTGAAATCATGTGTTGATCAAATAATAAATAAACAACATGCTATTGATGTAATCATTAATAATGCAGGAGCTGGTATTGTCGGTGCATTAGAATTAACAACAAAAGAAGAGTTTGATTTTCAAATGCAAGTAAACTTTGAGGGAGTATTTAATGTATGTTCTGTGGTTATACCTCATTTAAGGAATCAAAGATCGGGTCTAATAATTAATATGAGCTCTATAGGTGGGGTTATGGGACTACCTTTTCAAGGTCTTTATTCAGCTTCAAAATTTGCAGTTGAAGGGTATAGCGAAGCTCTTCGAGTAGAGATGTACCCTTTCAACATTAAAGTAGTTCTCATTCAACCGGGAGATTTCAATACTAGTTTTACTAATAAACGTATTATTTCAAAAGCAACTCAGGAGCATAAAGATTATAAAAATCAATTCTCTACTACCCTACAACTAATAGAGAATAATGAGAAAAAAGGGGGGAATCCAACTCAAGTAGCACAACTAATAGCAAAAATCATAGAGAGTAAAAACCCCTCCTTTAAATATAGTATTGGTAAGTGGACTGAACGCGCTGCCATTTATGCCAAGCGTATTGTTCCAAACAGAACTCATCAATGGATACTTAGAAAGTATTATCAAATAAAATAGCGAGTTTTATGTTTTCTAATGCAGAATTTTGAATTTTTGAAAGATTAAAAAGAGTAGAATGTTTATTTTCTTTTTACTTTTGGCAGATCTTAAGTAAAAATCCAAATTAAAGCAGAATAAAAAATGAAAGTAATAGAACATATAAGAGAGAGGACACCTTTTGAAAGAACCTTTCATGCTGTCTCTTATGAGGTTATCGGAGTTATTACTAGCACCCCTATTATTGCTTTTCTAACAGGAAAACCCTTTTCTGAATCAGGAGCACTATCGATTATTGTTTCAATTATAGCAATGATTTGGAATTACATATTTAATGTGCTTTTTGATCAACTTCAAAAAAAACATGGATTTAAGAAAAATATATTTGTGCGTATAACCCATGGAACTTTATTTGAAGTGGGACTAATACTGCTTACCGCTCCTACTATAGCTTTATTATTCAATATAACACTGATCAATGCATTTTTTTTGGAATTGGGTATGCTCCTCTATTTTTTCCCTTATACCATCATCTATAATTGGATTTATGATAAGCTTCGCATAAATATACTCTCTCATTATGATAAAGCTCAGAACAACTAAGCTACTCTTCCAAAACAATACCATTAACAATCTCCTTTTCAGCTCGTTCAAAGACTTCAGAAAATAGCATGTCCTTTATAGGAAAAGGGTCATGAATAGTAAGCGTAATCTTTACTCCTACACCTAAAGGAAAATTACCCCAACGATTCATCTTCCAAGCATTATTAACTGTAACTGGAACCATATAGGCAGAGGGTGCATATTTACACAATATTTTCAATCCACTTTCAGCAAAAGGCTTAGGACGTCCAAATTTACAACGTGTCCCCTCTGGAAAAATAACAGCTGACCGATTGTACTTTTCAATGTACTCCGATAGTTTTCGAATCTCTCTCAATGCTTGTTTTGGCTCTTTTCTATTAATAAGTACCGAACCCCCATTTCTTAAATTGTAAGAAATACTAGGAATGCCTTTTCCCAACTCTATCTTACTCACAAATTTAACATGGAACTTCCTCATAAACCATGAAATAGTGGTAATATCAAAAAAGCTTTGATGATTAGAGGCAATAATTAAAGGAACCCCTGAGGGTATTTTCTCCATATTCTCTATCTTATACCTTGTTCCTAACACATAGGTGTTCGCTACAAAAAAGAAACAAAGTAAATCCACACTCTTCTTGTGAGCATAATATCCAAAAAAATTAAAGCAAACCCATTGAATACCATGTAAACTGATTAACGTAAGACCAAATAAAATATAATATAAAACAGATAGAGGGTATGAAATTATTTTTCTCATTATCACTTTCAATTTTAAACAAGATTAATAAATTAGCATTAGAATGATTATATAAAATCAAAATTCATTTACACATTACTCTCTAAAATGAGCTGTTTACAAATGTAATTCTAAAAGAAGAACTCCCTATAGTTATATCTAAATATAATTCTGTACAACTCGTTATATATTTAAAAAATTAGAACAGATTTACTTTTTCATCTTTTTCAAGTACCTTTGATATTAAATTATAAAATACAACGATGCAATGAAAAAACAATTATTCTTAGTTCTAACATTTTGTTGTTTTCTAATAACAACTTCTAGTTCAGCAAAAAACAAGACAGTTCTTGTAGATACGATAACTGTAAAAAGCACCTCTATGCAGGCTCTAGTAAAAAATGTAGTGATTCTTCCCGACAGCTATAAAAACTCAGAAACTCACTATCCTGTTGTTTATCTACTTCATGGATATGGAGGTTCTTATGAAACATGGATTGGGCATACAAAACCAACACTACAACAAGAAGCTAGTAAGCTGAATGTGATTATTGTTTGTCCTGATGGCAAAAATAGCTGGTATTGGGATAGTCCAGAAAATAGCAAATCTAAATTTGAGACTTACATTAGCAACGAGTTAATTGATTACATTGATACGAATTATAGAACAAAAGCAAATCATAAAAATAGAGCTATTACAGGATTTAGCATGGGAGGACATGGTGGACTTTGGCTAGGTATTAATCATCCTGAGGTTTTTGGTGCTTGCGGATCTATGAGTGGAGGGGTTGATATTCGTCCTTTTCCTAATAATTGGGATATGAAAGACCTATTAGGAGATTACGATAAAAACCCCGATAACTGGAATGAGTATACTGTAATTAACCAACTACATAAAATCAAACCGAACTCATTAAGTATTATTATTGATTGTGGATTCGATGACTTCTTTTACGAAGTGAATGAAGAGTTACATAAAAAACTATTGTATAATAATATTCCTCATGAATATATCACAAGACCTGGTGCACACACTCATGAATATTGGAATAGTGCTATTGATTACCAACTTCTTTACTTCCATAAGTTTTTCAACAACTAAATATTTTTGAGGATTAAATAAAAAGTGAAAATATAAAACACCACACTATACACTCTTTTATACTTTATATTTTCACCTTAATTATAATAATAGAGCCTCACTAAGTGAGGCTTATTCTTTGATACATTTTTAATAATTGATATGAAAGCTTTTGCAACTATTGGATTACTTATATGCTCTAATGTTTTCATGACTTTTTCATGGTACGGACATCTTAAATTTAAGGAAATCAGTGGATTAAGCAACCTAACTCTTCCCGTAATTATATTAATTAGCTGGGGTATTGCATTATTTGAGTATTGTTTTCAAGTTCCAGCAAATAGACTAGGATATATTGATAATGGGGGACCATTTAATCTCTGGCAACTAAAAGTAATGCAAGAAGTAATAACACTTGTTGTCTTCACACTATTCACAACGTTGGTATTCAAGAATGAAACCTTTAAGATGAATCATGTCATTGGATTTTTCTTTCTAATTCTTGCTGTTTATTTCATATTTAAAAATTAAAATCACTCCCGGTTAAAACAGAGCATAACAAACAAAGCTACTTAATGTTTTGTTATCTTTATACTAGGCCATTCTACAAGAATGGTAGATTTTTTAATAATCATTTAATATTAGTATTATGGGCGGATTAGGTTTTTTATGGTCAGTTATTGTCGGCCTACTAGCTGGAGCTGTAGCGGGAAGAATAATGAAAGGGAAAGGCCTTGGCTTTTTTCTAAATCTCATTGTGGGCCTTATAGGGAGTGTTATTGGTGGTTGGGTTTATAATCTGCTGGGAGTACAATCAACAGGAAGTGTATGGGGAACACTTGTCATGTCAACTATAGGTGCTATTGTATTACTCTATATTTTATCTTTATTGAAAAAGAAATAGCTTCTCTCTATAAGCATTCTTTTGATATAATATAATCTATTCCACACAATAAAAAAACGCATATAAAAATAGAGCAATAAGATTTTCTTATTGCTCTATTTTATATTTCATACCTCTACTAATCAGAAGATGACAAGTA
>JAAYSY010000158.1 GCA_012518235.1 Bacteroidales bacterium | reverse complement strand
GCATTCAATACTTTATCATTAATATAATCTTCGCTACTAATTCCTAACGAACGGGCTTTCATGCGTAGATTAATATCCTTGGTAACTAATGCAGTAATCATATTAGGATATTTATTAGCAATGTAATCCACCGTTGCTAAAATCCGATGATCGGGTTTCTTTTCAGGAAAAGAAGCTTCTACACGCTTAGATCTAATATCTCCAGGAACCACAAAAAGTCTACCCAACCCCTCTCCTAGTGGAGCACCCTCAGTAAACATTGAGTCATCAGATAGCTGATCTATTTCTCTTGTAAATGCCCGAGCATTAAAGTTTATTTGCTCATTACCTTTCTTAAATTTATCCAGTTCTTCTAGTACAACAATGGGTAGGTAGATGTCGTTCTCTTCAAAGTTGGATAAACACTTATAATCATGTAATATTACATTTGTGTCTAAAATGAAATTCTTCTTTTTTCCCATGTCTCTTAAGGTTAAATTGTTGATATTTGCAAAACTTTTAATAGTAAGAACCTAAAACAAGTTGTTTAGGCAATTAACATTGTTATTATAACAAATTAAAAGGCAAAAAAGTTTACGAGAATTTAATGTCTATAATCATGAACTACGAAAAAACAATAAATTACCTCTATAATAGCACTCCAATGTTTCAAAAAATAGGAGGAAAAGCCTATAAAGAAGGACTTTATAATACTAAAGCATTAGATAAACATTTTAATCATCCCCATAAATCATATAAAACAATACATGTAGCAGGTACTAATGGCAAAGGTTCTTGTTCACATACCCTTGCCTCTGTATTGCAACAGTGTGGATATAAGGTAGGACTTTATACTTCTCCTCACTTATTAGATTTTAGAGAACGTATACGAGTTAATGGTACACCGATAGCCGAAGAGTATGTAGTAAACTTTGTTTTAAGTAATAAATCTTTTTTTGAACCTTTACATCCCTCATTCTTTGAACTGACAACAGCTATGGCTTTCTGCTATTTCAAAGATCAAAAGGTAGATGTTGCTGTAGTTGAAGTAGGGTTAGGTGGTCGTTTAGACTGTACAAACAGTATTCAACCTGATTTATCAATAATTACAAACATAGGATTAGATCACACTCAATTTTTAGGGAATACGTTAGCTCAAGTTGCAAATGAAAAAGCGGGTATAATTAAATTAAATACCCCTGTAATTATTGGAGAAACACATATTGAAACCAGACCAGTATTTGAAACCAAAGCAAAAGAACTCAATGCTCCTATAGTCTTTTCTCAAGATACACCTTATGTTTCCATAGAGAATTCAGCCTTAACCAATGAGGGAGGATGGAATTATAGTATTTCCTACAATGGCCATTCTATTAAATTACTTGGTGAATTAGGCGGTCTGTATCAAATAAAGAACACCAATACTATATTACATGCTTTAGAGAGACTTCATAAATTAGGTTATCATATTACAGAAGATGCCATTCATAAAGGTTTTGCCACTATATCTCGTTCTACTGGGCTACAAGGCAGATGGCAAAAAATAGCATCAAGTCCTGCTATAATATGCGATACAGGACATAATGTAAATGGTATAACTGATGTTGTCAGACAATTAAAAATTACTCCTCACCATCATCTTCATATTGTTTTTGGAATGGTAAACGATAAAGATATTAATGGCGTGTTGAAATTATTACCTAAAGAAGCAACCTATTATTTTACTAAACCTCAAATTTCTCGTGCTTTAGATGAAAAAGAAATTCAAAAGAAAGCCAATCAACTAGGATTGAAAGGAAATGCCTACACAACTGTAGAGACAGCTCTCATGGATGCAAAAAAGAATAGCACACCGAATGATTTAATCTTTGTTGGAGGTAGTAGTTTTATGGTGGCCGATTTACTATCTCTCACAACTATATAGGAATAAGCGTGTTTATAAAAAAAGCTCATAGTGACTTAAACACTATGAGCTTTTCTATTTTGGGACTTCTTACGACTAGTAATCGTACGATTCAATAACAACAGGACCTATCAATCCCGATTTATGTAAACCATCATTTTTATTCCAAGGTTGAAAAGTCAACCAAGTTTTGCGCTCCTCAATAGGTAGTTTTAAATCTCCTATGATGCGATTAACCCATGTTGTAGTTACTTCAATTTTTATCTGATTACGTCCACTAGTGATATAATCGGTAATATCTACCTGATACGGAGCAGTCCAAAATCCACCCACTAATTCTCCATTAACTTCTACTTTTGCCATAGCCGAAAGGTCATGCGCTTTTAAGAATACTTTACCAGATGCTTTCTTATGATCTAACTCAAAAGAATTTTCATATTGAATAGTACCCGAATAATGTTTAATACTATCATTAGTATGAGTCGTAATATCTACAAGTTCGTCCATTACTATTGCTTTAGGACCTCTTTTCTCTGGATCGAAAGAAACAGTCCAACCCTTATTAAATTCAGCTAACACATGAGGTGTAGGATAATTTATACGTATATCTAAAGCTTCTTTAGTTTCATTAGCTTGTTTTCTAAAGACGATAAAAGCACTTTCATAAGAATCTAATTGTATAGGAACTGCGGTTCCACCATCGGTGAACTGAAAAGATTTAAGTTCTCTAATAGCACCATTCACAGGGTTCCATAATTCAGGAGATAAACCTTTGACTCTAAATTCAGGTGTAAATGTATAAACCTCATTGCTCTGATTCGTAATGAAATAAATATCAAACTGATTATTAACCTTGCGATGTCCATAAAGAATAGGGTCTTCTTTGTTCAATTTACAATCAGGAACTACATTAATAAGCTCAAAAACTTCTTCTAGACTGATTCCCTGCATTAATTTACCCAAACCAATTGATGCATATTTTTTATCTCTATCAATTTTACCCCACAACTCATCTACCAATGATAAAATAGTTTCATCTGCATTAGGAAAGTTTTCTAAGCTAGGAGAACGTTTCGGTGGATTACCTAATACAACTGCTCCTTGATGAATTAATTCTTTTATTTTTTCAAGGAGCTCAGGACGCATAGTATCCATAGGAGGTAATACCAACACTTTATATTGAGTTCCATGAGGTAACGTTAACAATCCATCTTTAACAAATAAATCGCGTTCTATAACTTCAGCATTAATATAATCAAATTGGTACCCTTTAGGTAACTCAGGATCGGTAATTCCGGTCATTTTAGGCGTATCTTCACCAATAAAATAGGCTACATCAGCTACATTTAATCCTTGTTGCAACATGTAATTCACACGTTTCAGATAAGTAGTAAATAGATCTAAATGAGGGTACCATGTGTTTTTTCTATTAAACTCATTAGCAAAAGGAGCATTTACCCCTGGCTCTTTATCTTCATAAGGTTGACAAATATATAGGTGTAGCAGTGTGTTGTTTATTCCTTCTGAGAAAAAACGATCTCCTCTTTGTTTCATTAAAGCAGGATATCGATGATATGCACCCCCACCCGCTGTAAATGACTCAGCTGATATTTTATTCTTACCATATATATGACCACAAGAGGAAGCAGCCCTATTTTCTATATCTCCTAATGATCCCTCACTCCAAAATTCACCACCAATCTCATCCGATTGTCCTCCATATTGCAAAAACTCTCCAGGAAAGCCCCAGTGTCCGTAATTCTCTAACCAAGTAGTTAAACCATACTGATGACTTACATCTCTTAAACCACCCACATAGTCATAGGCTATTTTGTCAGCAACTAAGCGTCTCATGTCCCATAAAAAACGATCGGATATCTCTTGACTTTCTACCACTATACCTGAATAGATAGGTAAAAATGGAACAGGATTGTAACCATATCTAACTTCAAAATCCTCTAAAAACGTATCGGTGAAATTTTGCCCTCCTGTTTCATAACTATCTTGAACTACTACCTTCCAACAAGCTCTATCTTTTGCTGGAATTCGTTCATATATTTTTCCTAAAAAAGCCTCAAAATGAGTTTTAACATGCGTTTTGCTCATTTTGTCTATCTCTAATCCCCTTGCTTCGGGTCTAGCTGGTCCATTAGTTACACCTGTAGGAAGCATTCCTGTTCTCAAAATAGTCCAATTTCCCTCGGGTGCATCCCAGGTTAAAACCTCTCCATCTAAAAATTCTGTAATATCTAGTACTGAAGTAGCATCAACCAATAAATTACTTTCATCCACTATAGGCTGATTATCCCATTGATACTCATGCCAAAAAGGTAGAGGGGTTTGATGCATTTTAGCTAATGTTTTCTCTGGATATCTCTCAACACAAGGGCTACTAGATAAAAGTACTTTTTTTAGCCCTGCGCCTCCTGCTACGTTGTAAAGGGTCAGCCTGAATTTATTTCCTCTAGTAGAAGGTGTTGAAATAACAATTGGTGCATACGGATCAAAGCCTACGTTTAATGCAGGATTAAATCGGGCGATAGAAAATTGAGTTATTTCTTTATACTCTCCCCCTTCTTCTACCTCTAATTTTGCCTGACTATCTATTCCTACCTCCGTAGTATATATTTTAAGCGAGCGTAATGTTAATGGGTCAGTAATGGAGAAATCAATACTTACATTTTTTCCTGGTTCATGATTCGGATTTAATATAACTTCTTTACCACCTGTAATAATAGATTCTATATGAGCAATAGATGGATTAGAGGTAACCTTTGTATTTTCTAAGGTCAATGCGTTCGCTCCAGGAAGTGTAGGAAAAGCAAGTACTTTAACATCTTGAAAAGAATCTTGATAAGGACTATCAGGTCTTTCTAATTTTACTTGAATTCGATCTCCTCCAATAATATTTTTCTTAGTATAAGCTAAGTAACGCATCGCTTCCTCGGGTTGAACCCAAGGTCCTCCAGATTGACTCCACCCTGGACTATTAAAGATACCTATATCTATACCTAAATCTGTTGCGGTTTTCAATGCTGCGTGTAATATCTCCCACCATTCATCACTGTAAAACTTAACATTTCCCACTCCGGCCTCACTATCATCTAGACCAATATTTCCTATGAAAGCTCTATTTATACCTGCCTCTTTCATAGCTTGAAGGTCTTTTATAACCCCTTCTTTCGATATATGATCTGATATCCAGTACCAATAAATCGAAGTTTGAATGGAATCGGGAATATTAACAAACCCTTTTTCCAACTCAATTGACGTAGGAATAAGGCTTGAACTACATGAGGAGTTCAATGCAATAAAAAACAAAAGTAAAGATAGAATTAGATTCGCTTTTTTCATAGTATTTATTTTCTTTCGTGTGGATTATAGATTCAAGGTAAAGGTATATGAGCTAATCCAGTTGTTTTTCTTGTAACGTATAGATTTTTATCTATTACGTCTTTAAAATTATGTTAAATATAATATATCTCTATAGGATGGAGATAAAAAAAATGACATAACAACATTTATAAATGACAATGAGAAGTATAAATTACACAAACGACTATCATATGGGGTGCTACACCTGATATATTCTTCTGTTTTTCAGCTTATATTATTCAATTAAAACATCTAATAAATAAACTTTGTAATAGCTAAGAAGAATTAAGAATAATAGATTAAAGCCAGAAAACTTAATATTACAATAATTTAGTTTTAACTTTGCAACTTAATAGTGAACATTAAAAACTAATACAACAATTAAAATGAGTGTAGTTCTAGGTATAGATGTTGGCGGAAGCACTACTAAAATTATAGGATTTGAAAACGGAGAAATTAAATCTCCTATGTGTGTAAGAGCATCTAGTCCTGTCTCTTCATTATTTGGCGCATTCGGAAATTATATTTATGAAAACGATATTGATATAGACACCATAGAGAAAGTTATTATTACGGGTGTAGGTAGTGCATATATCGATCGTCCTATTTACGATATTCCTACAGCTAAAGCCGATGAATTTTTATCTAATGGGTTAGGTGCAAAATATGGTACTGGGTTAGATAATTTAATTGTTGTTAGTATGGGCACAGGTACTTCATTTGTTAAAGTGGAGGGAGATCATGTGGCACATATTGGTGGAACGGGTATTGGTGGAGGTACATTAATGGGACTTTCCAGATTGCTTCTTAAAACACAAAATATTCAAACCATAGCCGATTTAGCTTCTAAAGGATCGCTAACTAACATAGACTTACAAATACAAGATATTTCTAAAAAACCGTTACCTGGACTACCCTTAGATGCTACAGCTTCTATTTTTGGAAAGGTTGATGGTGATGCTTCTCCTGAAGATTTAGCCTCTGGCATTATTCATTTAGTACTCCGATCAATTGGACAGGCTGCTATATTGGCTTCGTTAAATAGTTCTATTCATGAGTTTGTACTTATAGGAAACTTAACTCAACTTCCTCAATGCAAAGATATTTTTAGGAAGATAGAGAAAATGTATAATGTTAATTTCACTATTCCTCAATATTCTGAATATACAACTGCTATTGGAGCTGCATTAGCTTATAAACAGAACTCCGAAATAGAAACTATTCTATAAGTTTATCATTTGCTTTTTATTTAAGTAAAAAGAGTGATTTCAATTTCAAATTGAATTTATTATAGTTCTAATTCCTCTAAATTATTTATTAACCTCATTTTATTTTTAAGATTTAGTCTTATATTTAGGTCCTAAACTTAAATCTTGAAAATGATGATAGATATTCTTCTTTACCTTTTAATAGGTACATACACCTCTAACCAAAGTGAGGGTTTTTACATGTATAACTTCAATACTGAAGAGGCCAAAGTTCAATATATTAGCGAAGAAAAAGTCGAGAATCCTTCTTTTCTAACTGTTTCTACTTCGGGTGATTTTATTTATAGTGTTTCTGAAAACTCTGATGAATCATCTGCTGTTCATGCATACTCTTTTGATAAAGAAAAAAATGAAATCCATTTGATTAATAAGCAAAACACCAATGGTGTTGCTCCTTGTTATATCACGATAGATAAAAATAGAACGCATGCTATTACAGCCAACTATGGTAGTGGAAACATTTCTGTGTTTGCTATTACTGAAGATGGTGGTTTATCTCCAGAAAGCCAAACCATACAATTTGAAGGCAGTAGTATAAACAAAGAGAGACAAAACGAACCCCACTTACATTGTGTGCAATTTTCACCCGATGGAAGATTTCTTTTTGCTAACGATCTAGGTACCGATCGGATTTATAAATTCAAAGTCAATCCTAATAATAGTAAAAATTATCTACAACAGAAGAAAAAAGAGACTATAGATCTTAAACCAGGATCTGGTCCACGTCATTTAACCTTTCATCCAAATGGAAAGTTAGCTTATTTAATTAATGAATTGTCTGGAACTATTGAGTGTTTTCACTACGATATAAAAAAAGGAAAGCTAGACGCATTTCAAACAGTATTAGCTGATGAATATCAAGCCGAAGGTAGTGGTGATATACACATTTCACCGAATGGAGATTTCTTGTATGCATCACTACGAGTAAAAAATGATGGCATTGCTATTTACTCTATTGACGAAGTAACGGGTGAATTACAAAGAGTTGGTTATCAAAATACGGGAACTCACCCAAGAAATTTCACAATTTCTCCTTCTGGAGATCATTTACT
>JAAYSY010000157.1 GCA_012518235.1 Bacteroidales bacterium | reverse complement strand
TCAAAGTGAGCTTTACCATTTGCTCCTTGTGTTAGATGAATTTTTTCAGGAATACTCTTACCATCAAGTAAAGGCAAACCATTTAATTCAACTTCTAATATTTCACCTAAATAAGTTCCATAGATTGACTCAGACACCTCTAATGAAACCGTTTTAACAGTATAACTTTTCTTGCTAACTCCATCTTGTGCTGTTACAGTATAAACCACATCTTTCGTGAAATCTTGTGCTATACCACTCGCTGGACTTAAAGTGGCACCTTGAGACACCTCTATAGTTGGAGTCAATTTTTTCAAATCTATATCTGTAGCCTTAGATGATACTATAACCTTTATCTCTCCTTCTTTGATCTCAGGTTCACCAAAAACCAAACTGTTTTCAGAAACCACATCCTTATCAAATTTAAAAGAAAGTATACCAGCTTCTGTACTTTTTTGATCATCATCATCACTACATGATGAAAGTCCCATACTCAATGAAAATAAAGTCAATACTAACAACAACCAATTTTTTTTCATAACTTAATGTTTTTGTCTAAAATACCTTTTAAAATAAATCAAAATTGTACAAATATAAAGATATTGTGTACTATGGCACAATAATATAGAAACAAATTAAACTCTTTTATTGTTTTAAGTTTTTAACTAGCTTTGTAAAACCCAATATAAAAATTTGATAAAACATGAAGATTTTCGCAAATCACCAAATAAAAGACTTAGATACCTACACTATTGAGCACGAACCCATAACATCAATAGATCTTATGGAACGAGCAGCTAGAAAAATATATTATGCTATTATAAAAAGGTGGAATAAGCTTCAACCTATTACGGTTTTTGCTGGCCCTGGAAATAATGGAGGAGATGCATTAGCTGTAGCACGAATGCTCCACAAAGAAGGATATACAGTTACCTGCTACTTATTTAACCCGATGAATAAACTATCTGTTGATTGTGAGACTAATAAGGAAAAACTAGAAAAATTAGGAATAGCCAACTTTTCTGAAGTGGAATCACAATTTAAGCCTCCTAAATTAACACAAGATGACGTTGTTATTGATGGTCTTTTTGGTTCCGGACTAAACAAACCTTTATCCGGTGGATTTGCTGCTGTTGTAAAACTTATAAATGCTTCTGACGCTACGGTTGTATCTATAGATGTACCTTCAGGCTTAATGGGAGAGGATAACTCCTTTAATCAACCCCAACATATTATTAAAGCTGACTATACATTTTGCTTTGAATTTCCTAGACTCTCTTTCTTATTTGCAGAAAATCAAACTTACTTAGGAGAATGGGAAGTCCTTCCTATTAATCTACATCCCGATGCTATTAATCAAACTTATACACCCTATAAAATTACCACTCTTTCTGATATTCAAGGTAAATTAAAGAAAAGGCCACTCTTTTCACACAAAGGAACTTTTGGTCACGCTTTATTAATAGCAGGTTCCAAAGGTATGGCTGGTGCTTCAATTTTATCAGCAAAAGCTTGTTTACGTTCGGGCATTGGATTACTAACTATTCATGCTCCTATTTGCAATTTGCAAATTTTACAGACTACTGTTCCTGAGGCTATAACTCAAATAGACGCTCATGAAAGCTGTTTTGCTTGTCCTGTTGAGACACAAAAATACAATGCTATAGGAATTGGCCCTGGACTTGGAGAATCACCTGAATCTGAACTTGCTTTTTTAGATTTATTAGAACAAGTCAATATACCTCTAGTACTCGATGCAGATGCATTAAACTTTATCGGAAGAAATAAAAACAGTATAAAAAACATTCCTTATGATACTATTTTAACCCCCCACCCTAAAGAACTAGACCGTATCATTGGTAATTGCACTAATTCTTATAGTCGCTTATCGCAAGCAACAGATTTAGCACAAGCAACTCGCTCATATATTGTATTGAAAGGAGCTTACACTACTATTATCACTCCTGACGGTAATTGTTATTTTAATCCAACAGGAAACCCAGGTATGGCAACTGGCGGAAGTGGTGATATTCTCACAGGAATAATACTTGCTCTTTTAGCACAGGGGTACTCTTCTTTTGATGCATCATTAATTGGAACTTATGTTCATGGATTAGCTGGAGATTTAGCAAAAGAAAATAAAGGAGAAATAGGCATGACAGCTCAAGATATTGTTGATTACTTGCCTTTAGCTTGGAAAGAGATAGCACAATAATTTACTGTTACAAGCATTATTTACAAATAAGTTCGTTAACTTTGTTAGGAGCCCCTTAGGCTTTTTTAATCAACACTAATTTGATTTATTATGATAAAAAAAGGATTTTTTACTGCAATTCTATTACTTCCTGTAATCTTTAGTTGTGCACAAACACGCATAACTACTGGTGTAACTCAAGGTAGAGATTATGGAATTGTATACACTTTGCCTAAAACAACGATAGAAATAGAGGTTCAAACTAAAAAAGAATCTTTTACCCCTGGTGAGTTCAGTAGATATGCTGAGCGCTATTTACACCAAACAGAGGTTACGACTGATAATAAAGAGGAATGGTCTATTGAATCAGTTACTGTACGATCGGTTGGTATACCAGATAAAGATAAAACCTATTTCATTAAAATGAACGATCGATCAGTAGCTCCTTTAATGGAGTTGTCAGAAGAAGGTGTTGTAGTTTCTATTAATCGTCCTTTTTCACCTGTTGTACAAAAGGAAGAAAAGGTAATTACACAAAAAAAACGAATAAACCCTCGAGATTACTTAACAGAGGAAATACTCTTAGCCAACTCCACTGCAAAAATGGCAGAATTGGTAGCTCAAGAGATTTATAATATCAGAGAGAGCCGAAATATTTTACTAAGAGGACAAGCTGACTATATGCCCAAAGATGGAGAGCAATTAAAATTGATGCTTAGTAAAATGGAAGAACAAGAGGAGGCAATGACCCAAATGTTTACTGGAACAAAAAGCATAGAAACAAAAAACTTCAGATTTCGCTTAGACCCTTCAGAAGAACTTAACGGAAAAGTCGCTTTTCGCTTTTCAACAAAACTAGGGGTAGTAGATTCTGATGATTTATCTGGAGAGCCAATCTATATAAATCTAACTAATCTACAGAGTGTACCAATAACAGAGGCTAAAGGAAAACCAAAATCTAATGGCGTTGCATATAATGTGCCAGGAAAAGGTCGTGTGATTTTAACCTACCTTGGTAAAGAACTAGTATCAAGCGATTTACCTATAACTCAATTTGGAGTAATGGAATACCTTGCTCCTACATTATTTAATCGTCGTTCAACTATACAAGTACAATTCAATCCAAATACTGGTGGTATTATTAAAGTAGATCGAGAAGAAAATTAAACACTATGTTAGCTATACCTTATCAACCTAAAAATAACAGATATGAGTCAGGAATGACGTATAATCGTGCTGGGAAGAGTGGAATTTTACTCCCTGAAATTTCATTGGGACTATGGCATAATTTTGGAAGCGTAGATTGTTTTCAAGAAAGCATAAACAAAATACACTACGCTTTCGATAAAGGAATAACCCATTTTGATTTAGCCAATAATTATGGTCCAATCTATGGCTCAGCCGAGGAAACATTTGGTAAAATAATAGATCAATCTCTTCGTCCTTATAGAGATGAGTTATTTATCTCTACAAAAGCAGGATATGATATGTGGCCAGGACCTTACGGTAATTGGGGATCAAGAAAATATTTGATTAGTAGCTTAAATCAGAGTTTACATCGTATGAAATTAGATTATGTAGACTTATTCTACTCACATAGATATGACCCTAATACTCCATTAGAAGAGACAATGCAAGCATTAGTTGACATTGTACATCAAGGAAAAGCATTATATGTTGGGATTTCAAACTACCCTGCTAAAGTAGCTATCGAAGCCTATAAATACCTTGAAGAGCGAGATGTTCCTTGCTTATTACATCAAGGGAAATATAATTTATTTCAACGCATACCTGAGGAGGATGATTTATTAAAAGAAACGGCTAATGCTGGAGTTGGCTATATTGCCTTCTCTCCTTTAGCTCAAGGATTACTTACTGACAGATATATTAACGGCATTCCTTCAGACTCTCGAATTGCTCGAGGGGGACATCTTAAAAAGGAACAATTAACCACACATAAACTAGAGGTAATAAAAAAACTCAATCACCTAGCTAAAAAGCGCAATCAAACATTAGCAGAAATGGCCATTGCTTGGTTACTGAATAAAGAAGAGGTAACATCGGTTATCATCGGTGCTAGTAGTACACAGCAAATACAAGATAACATCAACGCACTACATAACACCTCTTTCTCAACCGATGAGTTAACTGAACTAGACCTCTTAACAAAAAACATAGAAAAGTAAATCAACAATAAATTTTCAGGAAAAAGATAGCAAAAAAGTAAGGGGTGTAGATTAAAATCTACACCCCTTACTTTTTTCATTTATAAACCTATAAAATGGCAATTCTTTATGCTTGTTTCTTTAACTCTTTTAACTCTCTTATATCTTCTCCAGATGGAGCTTGATAAATACTTAATCCAAAATTAGGAAC
>JAAYSY010000156.1 GCA_012518235.1 Bacteroidales bacterium | reverse complement strand
TTATAACAAAATGACTGAGTATTATCACTCTTACGAATGGTATCACATTGGAGGATGGAAAAATTTAGGGTGGTAAGTTAATAACCTTCATCTCTTTCTTGCTCATATCAATTGCATTTTGTTTCTTTGTATTCCAGAAAAGAACTCCATTAACAAGAGTCCTAAAACCTGAGTAGAGTATTGAATCTATAGTTTTTAATTACTTTATTTCATTTGAAATGATATTATATATAAGAAATAAAGATAAAAGAAAACGCCAAATGTATGCTTTAGACATGTTGGTTAGGTGTGGGTATAAGCAAATTATACAATTTTTTGTTGAGTCTTTTACTATATTAAGTAATCGCAGGTTTCCAAATTATCTTCTTCGAGAACCTGATCGATTGTGTTGTTTTATTTAAAGTAAATAAAGTGGCTAGTCACTAAAAAACAAATTACTTGGATATTGAAAGAACCTAAACAATTTCCAAATTAAATAAGACATTTTTTATTCTATTATTTATCCTTTTTTTGTTTTGTACGTTCTTGAGTACTAATAGTGTATAGCTGCATAAAAACATGCAATACTATGTGTATTGTTTAAAATTGAGAATGTAATAAATTAGAATTATTTATAGAGGCGAGATGGATTAAGGATTACTATTTTTAGTTGAGTTTTATTCTTTCTTGTGTTTTTAATAAAAGATTAATAATGAATGAAAGAGAGGCTATTTTAGAGCAATTGGCAGATCAGATGAAAGCTCATCGTTTTGATGAAGCTCGCAAGCTACTGTTTGATATGAATCCTATTGATATAGCAGGATTATTTGATGATTTGTCACATGAGAAGTGTTTAGTGCTTTTCCGTATATTACCCAAAGATATTTCTGCAGAGGTCTTTAGTAATCTTCCCCATGATATTCAGAGGGAAGTAGTGGAGCGAATCAGTAATGAAGAAATTCAAAACATTATTACTGAGATGCAATTAGACGATACGGTAGACTTTATAGAGGAGTTACCAGCAAACTTAGTGAATAGAATATTAGAGCATGCCTCTCCTGATATTCGTAAGCAGATAAATACATTTTTGCAGTATCCAGACGATAGTGCAGGTAGTGTAATGACTGTAGAATATGTTTCATTACGAAGTTACATGACTATTGCAGAAGCTATGGCCTATTATAGAAAAATGGCTGATGAAAAAAGCAATAATAACCTTTGTTTTGTTATCGATGAAACCAGAAAACTCGAAGGAGTAATATCATTGAAAGATATGGTTCTATCATCAGAGATAAGCTTAGTGAAGGAGGTTATGGATAGCAATGTAGTTTCAGTAACTACAACCGAAGACCAAGAGGTAGTAGCTGAGCTATTTAGGAAATATGATCTGAGTTCGATGCCAGTAACCGATAGAGAAAATCGTTTAGTAGGTATTATTACAGCCGATGATGTGATGGATGTGATTGTTGATGAGAGTACGGAGGATATTCATAAAATGGCTGCTGTTGATCCATCTAAGGAGGAGTATTTAAAGGTCTCTGTGTTGTCTCATGCAAAACATAGAATATCCTGGTTAATTATACTTATGGTTTCTGCAACCTTTACAACCATGATTATGCGCAGTTATGAAGAAGGGCTTCAATCTGTAGTTATGTTGGCTGCTTTTATCCCTATGTTAATGGATACAGGAGGAAATGCAGGTGCACAGTCATCCACGCTAGTTATTCGTAGTATGGCATTGGGAGAAATAGAAACAAGAGATTTCTTTAAGGTTATATGGAAGGAGTTTAGAGTTAGTATTATTGTTGGGCTTTTATTAGCCGCTTTAAATTTTATACGTATTTACTTTTTCGATGCGGACGTTCCTATAGGTATAATATTTGTAATTTGCTTAAGTTTATATGCAACTGTTATTTTAGCAAAAGTTACAGGTTGTACCCTTCCAATGATTGCTAGGTGGTTGAACATTGACCCTGCAGTAATGGCAGGACCATTAATTACAACGGTAGTTGATGCTTGCGCATTATTAATATATTTTTGGTTAGCTACACAATTACTTCCTGGCTTTATAGGTTAGTTGTGTTAGTTTATTTAAACACTAAAAAGTTTGAATAATAAAAACACTATTAATAGTTGAAAAACAAATCCCCTTTTCTGCTAAGTAGTAGAAGAGGGGATTTTGTTGTATAATATAACGAATTAAGTGTTATTACATTTGTTCGTAGTTTTTAGCTAAACCTCCTTCACTTGTTTCTTTATAGAGAGAAGGTAAGTCATGTCCAGTTTGCTTCATAACTTCAACTACTCGGTCAAAAGAAACACGATGAATACCATCGGTAAAAGTAGAGTAAATATTTGCATCTAGTGCTCTAGCCGAGGCATAAGCATTACGTTCAATACAAGGAATTTGTACTAAACCCGCAACAGGATCACAAGTCATGCCTAAATGATGTTCTAAGCCCATTTCAGCAGCATATTCAATTTGAGCAGGACTTCCACCAAATAATTGGTTTGCAGCTCCTGCGGCCATTGCACAAGCTACACCAATTTCACCTTGACAACCCACTTCTGCACCAGAAATAGAGGCATTATGTTTAACAACATTTCCTATTAATCCTGCTGTAGCTAAGGCCCGTAATATGCGTTGTATAGTAAAATCACGACTCTTGTATAAATGATAAAGAACAGCAGGAACAACACCACACGATCCACAAGTAGGAGCAGTAACAATTTTTCCTCCAGAGGCATTTTCTTCGCTAGCAGCTAATGCATAGCCAAAAACCAACCCTCTTGTACGGAGTGAATCGGTATAACCTGTTGCACGAATATGATAAGCAGCTGCTTTTCTTCTTAAATTAAGAGGACCAGGTAAAACTCCTTCTTGCGATAATCCTCTTTCTATAGAATCTTTCATTGTTATCCACACCTCTTCTAAATAGTCCCATATATCAGAATCCTCACATTCGTCTACATACTCCCAATAACTTTTGCCTGTTTTCTCGCACCATTGAAGTATATCGGTCATGTAGTGCATGGAATAGACCTCTTTAGTTTCTATACTAGAGTCTTTTTCTCCTTCAGAGAGTGCTCCACCCCCAATACTATATACTGTCCAGCTATTAATAGGGTTGTTATCTTTGTCTAATGCTTTGAAAGTCATTGCATTGGGATGAAAAGGAAGAAATTCTTTCGGTTTCCAAACAAGGTTTACAGTTGCATGTGGTTCTAATGTATCTAAAATAGCAACATCGGTCATATGACCTCTTCCTGTGGCTGCAAGGCTACCATAAAGGACTACTTCGAACGCTTTTGTTTTAGGAAAACGTTCAAGATATATTTCTGCGGCTTTACGAGGTCCCATGGTATGGCTACTTGATGGACCTGTTCCTATGCGGTATAATTCTTTGATAGTTTTCATATGACTCGTATTTTATAATATTAAAAAAAGAAGTTATAATATTTTTCCATTAAGTTAATACCATTTTTTCTTTTTGAAGTATAAAAAGATAAGAACACCAATAATAATTAAGACTAACCAAGCAATAAGGTATCCGTATTCCCAACCTAACTCGGGCATAGTTGAGAAATTCATGCCCCAAACACCAACTAAAAACGTCAAAGGAATAAAAATAGTAGAAACCACTGTGAGGCGTTTCATAACATCATTCATTTTTAAATCATTATTAGAGATGTATAAGTCAACTAATGAGGCTAATGTCTCCCTGCATAACTCTATGTTTTGCAGAACAAATTGTAAATGGTCATTTACATCATTAAAAAATGCTTTGTTTTGAACGGATA
>JAAYSY010000155.1 GCA_012518235.1 Bacteroidales bacterium | reverse complement strand
TTTCGTTGGACCATGCTCAATCTAGGAGAAGTGAAAATACGAGGCATAGACGTTTCTTTAACCAATGTTTTTGAACTATTTCCTGATATGATTCTAGATCTAAAGGGACAATACACGTATCAAAAAGCACAAGACTATACCAATCCAAAAGATAATTTTTACAAACACCAAATACCATACATTCCTTGGCATAGTGCATCAGCTATGGCTGCCATAAAATATAAAGGATGGGCTCTTCACTATAGTTTTATTTATACAGGAGAACGATACAATCAGCAAGAGAATTATTATTTCAACCATACTCAACCATGGTACACTAGCGACTTAGCGGTTGTTAAACAAATAGCTCTTAACAAAAGAAGAGAGTTAAAAGTATCGGCTGAAGTAAGTAATCTCTTTAGTCAAGATTACGATGTTATACTTAATTACCCTATGCCTAAAGCTAATTATCGCTTTTTAATAAGTATTGATTTATAGAAAAATGAAAAATATGAAACTCAAACTTAATATTAGCGTCCTTATACTTATAACTACTCTTATCGTTTTTACCTCATGTCGTAAAATAGAGTTGGTTACTCCTACCGAATACGAGTCTGTAAATATGACTGCAAATCCAAAAGCAGAAATAATAGGCATGTACTTATTAAACGAAGGAAATATGGGAAGTAATAAAGCAAGTATTGATTTTCTAGATTATCGAACAGCTATTTATGCACGAAACATTTATGCTGAAAAAAACCCAACCGTAGTAAAAGAACTAGGAGATGTAGGAAATGATATTCAAGTATATAAAGATAGACTCTATGCTGTAATAAACTGTTCACATAAAGTAGAGGTTATGGACGCATATTCTTGTGAACGCATTACACATATCGACATTCCAAACTGTCGCTATATCCGATTTGATGGAGATTATGGGTATGTTAGTTCTTACGTAGGCCCCGTTAGTGTTGATCCTAATG
Source organism: Bacteroidales bacterium (assembly GCA_012518235.1). GTDB lineage: Bacteria > Bacteroidota > Bacteroidia > Bacteroidales > Bacteroidaceae > Bacteroides_E. Next base: position 625 of record JAAYSY010000155.1, on the reverse strand, counting down.
CTGTTAAAGGAGCCATATTCAAAATTGATTTAGCTACGAATACCATTGTCGATAAAGTTACTGTGGGATATCAACCCGAAGAGATGGAAATTATAAACAACAGACTCTATGTGGCAAACTCAGGGGGGTATCGTGCTCCAAATTATGATTATACCGTTTCCGTAGTCGATTTAAAAACAATGAAGCATCTTTATCAAATAGAGGTAGGTATTAATTTACATCGATTAAAAGTAGATAAATATGGAAAAATATGGGTCTCTTCACGAGGTGATTATGATAAAGTCAATTCCAACCTATATGTGTTAGATAAAGCAGGTGGTAGTCGATACCGTACAGTAAAAAGAATGGATATTCCTTGTAGTAACATGGCTTTAAAAGGAGATTCCCTCTATTTATATAGTGTAGCACACGATAATAACACCAACAAAAACACCGTTACCTACGCTATAATTAATGTGAAAAATCAAGAAGTTATATCTAGACATTTCATATCCGATGGGTCAGATGACACCATAGCTATACCTTATGGACTAGCAATCCATCCTATAACCCATGATATCTATGTTACCGATGCACGTAATTACGTTTCTAGTGGACAGATACATTGTTATGATATAACTGGACG
>JAAYSY010000154.1 GCA_012518235.1 Bacteroidales bacterium | reverse complement strand
ACAAATAAATTAAACAGCAAAGATAATTCACTTGGCTTACTGCTCAACGAAACAGAATTATATGATAACTTAAATGCTACTACTGAGAATGCAGCAAGTCTCTTAAAAGATTTACAGACAAATCCAAAAAAATACGTGCATTTTTCTATTTTCGGATCAAGAAAAGAGTAAATTATTTAGATTTAATTTAAATAGCTATTCCTATTTAAATATCTCAGAAAAAATGCTATATTGTTGCAACTGTGGACAATATAGCATTTTTTACATCTAGATAACAACATGCTAAAAACCTTAAGAAAAAACACGATATACACCTATGAATCAACACTTTACAAAACAAAAAGAAAGAGAAAAAGACTCTGCGATACAAATAAAAGCTAAGTATCTGAAATTTAAGACGTTATTTTTTTAGTATAAATAAAAAGAAAAAATGCATTTGTTTTTCTCGAATAAGATTTGCATTTTTGCAAGTGCGGAAGATTTACATAACAATAAAATGTATCACCAACCATTATGAAAGATAATTCTCACGTTACCCTCTGGAACAAATGTCTAAAAATTTTTCAAGACAATGTATCAGAGTCAACTTTTAAGACTTGGTTTGCACCAATAGTTCCATTGAAATATTCTGACAACACAATCATAATTCAAGTACCTAGCCAGTTCTTTTATGAGTTCTTAGAAGAAAAATTCGTGGACTTATTGCGTCAAACCTTATATAAGGTAATAGGAGAAGGGACTAAGCTTATGTATAATGTTATGGTGGATAGAAGTTCTGAAGCTACAGTAAATCTTGAAGGAACTAATCGTTCTACAGCCATTGACACACAAGCAGGAGTTCAACTAGATAATAAAAGTCCTCGATTTATACAGACTCCGAAAGCCCGTAATTTAAATCCACAGTTAAACCCTAGCTATAACTTTACAAATTTCATTGAAGGAGATAGTAACAAATTAGCAAGAAGTGTTGCTAATGCTGTCGCTGAGAATCCTGCTAAAACTGTTTTTAATCCTTTATTCATTCACGGTGATTCGGGTGTTGGTAAGACTCACTTAGCGAATGCTATTGGAACAAAAATCAAAGAGAAATTTCCAGAAAAACGTGTTTTGTATGTTTCTGCACATTTATTCAAAGTACAATACACAGATTCTGTAAGAAACAATACAACTAATGATTTTATTAACTTTTATCAAACTATTGATATTCTTATTATAGATGATATTCAAGAATTTGCTGGAGTTACAAAAACACAAAACACCTTTTTTCACATATTCAATCACCTGCACCAAAATGGAAAGCAGCTAGTTCTTACTTCTGATCGTTCTCCTGTCTTACTACAAGGAATGAATGAGCGATTATTGACTCGTTTTAAATGGGGCATGGTTGCTGAATTGTATAAACCTTCAGTTGATTTGAGAAGAGATATCCTCAGAAATAAAATTCATAGAGATGGTCTTAATTTCCCACCAGAGGTTATTGACTTTATAGCTGAAAATGTAGATGATAGTGTTAGAGATTTAGAAGGAATTGTAATTTCAATGATGGCTCACTCTACTATATACAATAAAGACATTGACTTGGCATTAGCAAGTCGCATTGTATCTAAAGTAGCAACAGTAGAGAACAAAGCAATTACAATAGACCAAATAGTTGATGTTGTTTGTAAGTACTTTAAGATTGACCAGAAAACACTACATTCAAGATCACGAAAAAGAGAAATCGCATCTGCAAGACAAATGGCTATGTATCTTGCTAAAGTGAACACCGATTCATCTACAACTAATATTGGCCGTTGTATTGGAAACAGGAATCATGCAACTGTGTTACATGCTTGTAAGGTAATCGAAGAACAATGTGAAGTTGACAAAAATGTAAAAGCTGATTTTGATGCTCTACAAAGAGAATTAAAAAACTAAGAATACTTATAAAATTAATCTAGCTATAAATCAAACTCACTTCTAATATCTCACCTAATCTAAATTATTGCTGTCTAATAAAACTACTTAAAGAAAATAAAACATAGTCTAACTGCCGATAAACAGCTGTCAAGTTATTTTTTTACAAATCCAAGCCCTTCCTAATTAAATAATAGAGGATTGGGTGGTATATCTAAAGGCCATTTTAAGCTAGTTTCCCAATATTTTTCAGGATAATTGAACAAACCATAAAAATCCACATAGTACATAAGCGTTATTCTAACCATCGTAGTAAACCCTAAAAAGCTCCACGACCGAGTCATTTTGTATTACATTAATAGTGTGTGCTTCCCTTTCAGTCGGACTGTTTGCAATTAGACAAATCTTATTAAATTTGTCAAGGAGGAATAAAAGATGAAAAAGTCAAGACACAGTGAGAATGAAATCGTAAAAGCAGTGAATCAACTT